>NZ_JSYC01000035.1:0-2248 GCF_054823965.1 Gordonia sp. GN26
GAGCCTCCGACAAACCCGGGGCGTTTCAGGCCTTCGACTCCAGAGGCCAACCGCAGAAGACCTCGTACACCGGCGATGAGAACGGTGACCTCATCCAACACGTCGAGCCCGCCGCCGATGCCCGCTATCCCATCCTTGCCGACCCAACACAGACCTCCCACCTCATACCTCAACCCGGCGACGCAGGATTCATCGGACCGGTCACCTCCGAACAGCAGGCACAGGCCCGAGCCGAGCAAGCAGAACAGACACCCTCGACCAACGAGGGTCTCGCCGACCTGCTCACCGCTCCTATCACGGACCCACCCACAACAACCGGGACCGAGCCCAGCCCCACCCGGGGCGCTGAACCCACCCCCGGCCAGCAACTCAGCTACGGCGACTGGGCCGCCAACAACTACCTCGGCCAAGACGTCGGTCAAGACGCGCCGCAACAGCCACCACACGGCGACAAAAGCGGACTTTCGGAGCTACTCACCGCGGGAATCACCGACCAGCCGTCAGGACCTGAACCTGAACGCAGTCCCACCCAAGGGGCCGAACCAGCCCCCGGCCAACAACTCAGCTACAACGACTGGCTCGCCAACAACTACCTCGGTCAAGACGTCGGCGTGGTCAACGTCCGGACCGGAGCCGACGGACAACCCGAGTACTACCGCACCGCTCCCGACGGCACCGATACACTCGCGACCACCGCACAGACCGCACCCAACGGTGGTCTGATCTACGGTTTCGAAGACGGCACCGTCATTGCGACTGACATCGGCGACGGAGTATCCGCGCTCATCGAGGTACACCCCGACGACACCATCCGCATCGAGCACTCTGACGGGTTGTCCTACGACATTAGACCCGACGGCAACGTGTCGCTTGTTCGGATTCCCAACAACGCGGACACTAGAGGAGCGCTGTTCTCGACAGCCATGGAGGGCGCACGCGGACTCCTCGAAGCTGGCGGACTAGTTGCCCAACCAGGGCGTCACGCACTCAACCCCGGTGAGGCCGCCGCAGCCGCTCGTTGGCTTCGTATACTCGGCAAAGGCGCCGGCCCGGCCGGCACCATAGCTTCCATCGGTGCCGGCGGAATTGACCTCGCGAACGGCGCCCCCGTCCCCGAAACTGTCGGCTCCACCGTAGGCGGCTCGCCGGCGCCACGCTCGGAGGCGCCGCCGGCGCTGGCGTAGGAACCTTCGCAGGAGTGGCGACCGCAGCAGCCATCGGAGCTGGCGCTGGGTCGGTAGTGCCTGTCGTCGGGACCGTAATCGGCGCCGCCGTCGGCGCCGGGATTGGAGCGTGGGTAGGCAGTAGCTACGGGCGCAGCATCGGCGAAGGCGCGCGCAACGCCTGGAACAAGCTATTCGGATGACGCCGACCCTTTAGACAGGAGCGGGCAAGTGCTGCTATTGATCGGGACCATTTTTACTGGCTTGGGGCTCGCGCTCCTCGCCTATCGCCCCACGCTCGACACCTCAGGAGCCTTCGACGAATCCTGGACCCTGGAAACGCCAAGAACGCTCACCTGGTCGCTAGCCGTCTGCGGAACAGGAATGACGCTGGCGTCGGCATGGCTGGCCTTCGGCGACAAAGCCGCTGTCCTTGGCGACCTACCACTGTCCCGGTTGCCATCGACTCCGTGGATCATTGTCGGCACTCTGGGTGTGATCTTCTTCGGGGCGACAGCACTCGTCGGTATCGCCGTAATGCTGTTCAACCCAAGTCACACACTCTTGGCACTTTCGATCGACGACGAGTACCTGACAGTGCAGTACGGCTTACGTAGACCCAAAATTGTCGAATGGGATAATGTCGTTGACCTGGAAATCAGCGGCCCGGAACGCTCCGAACTCACCTCCGAGCTGACCGTCTACCACCAAACCGGCCGCCGCAGCCTCTCCGAACTACACCTCTCCAAAGTGGCCACCGGACTCTCCCCCGAAGAACTCGAGCCGATCCTCAGAGCCCGGTGGCAACCCGACGCCCGGACAGAGGAAGACTCAACGTAGCCGGGTTCGCTGTGACGCTCGTTGACGAGCAACAAAAGCAGGGCGAGGCGAGCAGGACTACGGCCACGCCGCGGTAGTCAACGACCAAACGTCTGCCGAATCGGTTCGGCGACCTTCCAAGTACAGCTCGAAGAACGTTCACTGAGCGCACTGTCCCCTGCCGAGAATATGCAGAAATCGAATATGCAGGGTTACCAGTAAAGCACTGCATATTGGGTCAAGTCCCAGGTAGTGGTGTAACTCGT
>NZ_JSYC01000036.1:0-48242 GCF_054823965.1 Gordonia sp. GN26
GTGGTGGACCTGGCCAAATGTGGTGGGTTTGCGGACGGGTCAGACGTCGACTCGGGGCGATGTCTCCGCGGTCGCCTTGGCGAACCGCGCGAGATGGGCGTCGGCGGTGCCGAATTCGTACTCGATCGCGGTGAGACGCTTGAAGTAGTGGCCGATGGCCAGTTCCTCGGTCATGCCCATGCCGCCGTGCAGCTGCACCGAGTTCTGCCCGATGAACCGTGCGGCCCGGCTGATCGTCGCCTTGGCGGCCGAGACGGCCGCGGCCCGCTCGGCGGGTTCGGCGTCGAGCGACAGGATCGCGTAATACTGCGCGGCCACCGACTGTTCGAGCTGCAGGTGCATGTCGACCATGCGGTGCTGCAGCACCTGGAAGCTGCCGATCGGGACGCCGAACTGCTCCCGCTGCTTGGCGTATTCGACGGTGTCGGTGAAGACCTTGCGCATCAACCCGACGGCCTCGGAGATCACGGCTGCGGTGGCGGTGTCCCAGGCTTTCTCGAGCAGGTCGATCGCACCGTCGCCGGCGATGAGCGCGTCGCCGGGCAACCGGACGTCGTCGAAGGTGATGTCGGCGGCCTGACGGTCGTCGATGGTGCGCAGCTTGTGGAGCTCGAGGCCCTCGGGTGCGCCGTCGGCGAGGTCGATCAGGAACAGCGAGACGCCCGCGGGATCGTGCGGCTCACCCGAGGTGCGGGCGCTGACGATGAGGTAGTCGGCCAGCGGAGCGGTGGTGACAACGGCCTTGCTGCCGTTGAGTTTCCATCCTTCGCCGTCGCGGTCGGCGCTGGTCTCGATCCGCGACAGGACCCCGCCCGAGCCGTCCTCGAGTGCGGCGAGCGCGCTGAGGGCCTCGCCCGCGGCGATGCGCTGTGCTGCCTCGAGGGCGGTGGCGTTTCCGGTGGAGTGCAGCAGTCCGGCACCGAGAACCACCGAGTCGACGAACGGTTCGACGACGAGGGCGTGTCCGAGTGCCTCGGTGACGACCATCAGTTCCTCGGCGCCGCCGCCGAATCCGCCGATCTCCTCGGGCAGGCAGGCGCCGACGACACCGAGGTCCTCGACGAAGGCCTTCCAGATGTTGGGCTGCCAACCCTCGCCGACCTTCGCGGCGTCGCGACTGGCCTGGAGGTCGTAGCGTGCGTCGAGGAACTTGTTGAGTCCGTCGGACAGCAGCTGCTGTTCGGGGGTGAGTGTGAAGTCCATCAGTTTTCTCCTGTGACCCGTCAGAGACCCAGAGCCGCTTTGGCGAGGATGTTCCGTTGAATTTCGTTGCTGCCCGCGTAGATCGAACCGGCACGGTCGTTGAAGTAGTGCAGCGGTGCGACGGCCTGCCACGGCTCGCCGCTGACGTAACCGTCGGTGGGTGGCGTGTACTGGAAGATCGGGCCGCCGGGGCGGGTCGCGTGCGGCTGGAAGACGCGGCCGTGCGGGCCCGCGGCCTCGAGGGACAGCGTTGTGATCTCCTGGCTCAGTTCGGTTCCCAGGATCTTCAGCATCGACGCGATCGAACCGGGATCCTTCCCCGAGCTCATCGCGGCGAGCGCGCGGTATTCGAGGACCTCGAGGATCTTCGCACGCACCTGGATGTCGGTGAGCTTCGCGGCGAAGGCCGGATCCTCCGACAGCGGACCGCCGTCGGGGGCGGTCACCGTGGCGGCGTCCCGGCCGAGCTGCTCGGCCATGACCTGCAGCGCCGGGGCGGCCGCACCGCCGCCGCGCTCGAACACGAGGAGGTACTTGGCAACGGTCCAGCCGTCGTCGATCTTGCCGAGCACGTTCTTCTTGGGGACGCGCACACCGTCGAAGAACACCTGCGCCTGGACCTGCTCGCCGGAGGCGAAGACGAGGTTCTGGACCTCGATGCCGGGGGAGTTCATGTCGATGAGCAGGAAGGTGATGCCTTGCTGCTTGCGCTCCTGGCGCGAGGTGCGCACCAGGCAGAAGATCCAGTTGGCCTCGGAGGCGTGGGTGGTCCAGATCTTGGAACCGGTGACCACCAGGTCGTCGCCGTCGTCGACCGCGGCCATCGACAGCGAGGCGAGGTCGGAGCCGGCCTCGGGTTCGGAGTAGCCCTGACAGAAGAAGACGCTGCCGTCGAGGATTCCGGGGAGGAAGAAGTTCTTCTGCTCCTCGGTGCCGAACGCCATGATCGCGTGCGAGACCATGCGGATGCCCATCGGCGACAGCGCCGGTGCGCCGGCCAGGATCGACTCGCGGCTGAAGATGTAGTGCTGGGACTGCGACCAGTCGCAACCGCCGTACTCCACCGGCCACGCCGGCGCGGCCCAACCGCGCTCGTGCAGGATGGCCTGCCACTTCATCGAGGCCTCGTGATCGGAGTAGACCGACGTGCGCAGCGTGCCCGCCGCGCGGAGGTCGTCGGTCAGCTTCTCGTCGAGGAACGCCCGTACCTCGTCGCGGAACGCGGCGTCGGCCGGAGACCAGTTCATGTCCATGAGCGGTGCGCAACCTATCTGTAAACGGCTGTGGTCAGATCGGGGTCGAATGGCAATCTACCGAATGTTCGCTCCGGAGCGTAGTCCAGCTCACGAATCGGGCCGGGGTGTGACGCGCGATGCGTCGCCCGCGGGTGGTTCCGGCGTCGTCGCGACGGGCGGGTTCTCGGGTTCCGGCCCGGCGCCGGACGAGGACAACAGGACGTCGGCCCAGCGGGTGGCGGGGTCGATGTCGATCAGGAGCGCCTTGGCGAGCAGCGTCAGCGGTACCGCGAGGATCGCGCCCAGCGGCCCGATGGCCCAGGCCCAGAAGATCAGCGACAGGAACGTCAGTGTGGTCGACAGACCGACCGCGTCGCCCACGAACTTCGGTTGGATCACCGACTGGATGACCACGTTGATGACGCTGTAGACCGCGATGACGATGAGCATCGTCGTGACGCCGCCGTCGAGCAGCGCGAGGAGCGCGGGCGGGACGAGGCCGATGACGAACCCGATGTTCGGGATGTAGTTGGTGATGAAGGACAGCAGACCCCACAGGACCGGCAGCGGGATCGACAGCAAGGCGAGAGCGATGCTGTCGAAGACGGCGACGATGAGGCCGAACACCGTCGACACCCACAGGTAGCTGCGTGTGCCCTGCGCGAAGGAACCGAAGGCCGAGGCGATGTCGGGCCGCATACCTCGCAGATGGTTCATCCGGTCATCGAATCCCACCGAGTCGGCGGCCATGAACAGCAGCAGGGCGAGTACGAGAACGAGGGCCGACGCGACGCTGAGGGTGCTGGACAGCAACTCGGTGACCACGTTGACGACCTTGCTGGTGTCGACATGGGAGATCATGTCGTGGACCTTGTCCTGGCTGACGCCATGGCTGGTCAGGAAGTCCTGGAAGTTCGTGATGATGGCGTCGAACTTGTCGTCGTAGTCCGGAAGGATCGACGCGAGTCGAGCGACGGAGAACACCAGCGATGCGAAGAGCCCGATCAGGATGCCGTAGACGAGCAGGACTGTCGTCAGGAACGCCGCCCAGCCGGGAAAACCCTTGGTGCGCAACCATCTCGGCACCGGCTGCACCGCGACGGTCAGCATCAGCGCCAGGAACGTCGGCGCGGCGAACGACGCCACCGCCTTGATGCCGGCGACCGCGACCACAAGCCCGGCGATCGTGAGCAGGACGATCGTGCCGCGCGGCAGCGTCCACGCGGGTGGGTCGGGGCGGTAGGTGGGGGCGAGGGTGTCCCGTCCATGCTTGTCCCGAGGACCACGCTCCCGGGTGCGGGTGGACGCCTTTCGAACGGGGCCGGCATCGCCACGGCCGGGACCGCTGCCGGCCGGCTCGTCGCGGTCGGGCTCGTCGTGCGCGGGCTGGTCGTGATCGGGCATGACAGCGCCTTTCTACCGGGACCCCCTGAGTGCGGCGGCTCGCTCCGGCGTGAGCCGGTGACAAGTCTTCAGCACTTCAGGGGGTTCCGTGGCGCTTTCGTGCGCTCGAGGCGATGCCCGACCTCGACCTGTTTACGGGGTCAGCGACCCTTCCACTCAGGCGTCCGCTTCATCACGAACGCCATGATGCCCTCGAGGGTGTCGCCGCTGACGATCAGCGAGTCCAGGACGTTGGTGCTCGCGCGGACGGCCTCGACGGTGTCGGTGATCGCGTCGGACTGCTCCATGGTCGCGATCGACGCACGGACCGAGGTCGGCGACGCGGCGAGGATCTCCCCGGCCACCTCGCGGGCGGTCTCGAGAACCTTTCCGGCGGGGGCGATCCGGCTGACGAGTCCGGCTGCGGCAGCCTCGGAGGCCGAGATCCGACGACCGGTCAGGATCATGTCGCGGGCCAGTGCCGGCGGCACCAGCCGCGGCAGACGGACCAGACCGCCTGCGGCAGCGGCCAACCCGACCTTCACCTCGGGCAGACCGAACGAGGCCTCCTCGTCGGCGACGATGATGTGGCACGCCATGGCGATCTCACAACCGCCGCCGAGGGCGAAGCCGTTGACCGCGGCGATGACGGGCTTGGGCAGGCTTTCGCGGGCGGTGAGACCGGCGAATCCGTTCTTGGGCACCGACAGTGCTGCCGGGCTCGCCGTTGCAGCGAGGTCGTTGCCCGAGGAGAATGCCTTGTCGCCCTTGCCCGTCAGGATCGCGACCCACAGGTCGTCGTCTGCGAAGTAGGCGTCGAAGATCGAGTCCAGCTCGGCGTTGGCGGCCGGGTTCAGCGCGTTGCGCGCGTCGGGACGGTTGATGGTCACCTCGAGCAGGTGGCCGTCGCGGCGGATCTCCACGTGCTCGTAGCTGTCGCGGAAAGCCGGTGTGACGGCGGGGTACTTGGCATCCATCGCCGCTTCGGTCAGCTTCACGCGGTTGCCCTTGTCGAACGACCGGACCACGATCTCGGTACCCGTGGGGTCGTCCGAGTTGAGCAGAAGGTCGAAGAACTCGTCGTCGTCGGAGTCGAGGTTGGCGACGAACCGGGCGCCGAGGCGATCCGGAGCGGCGTCGTCGACGAGGCGGCCGATCACGACGCCGGTCCGCTTGCCGCTCTTCGACGGGATGACCGTGTAGGTCTCGAGGATCGCCGGGCCGTCGGCGTCGCCGACCGTGGGAACGGTGGGCGACGCGTCGAGCTGGGCCTGGACCTTGGCGCTGTGGTCGGCGCGCCACGGTGCCGGGGTCGTCGAATAGACGCCGGCCGCATGCTTGCTGAGCACACCGCCGTTGGCGATGACGAGACCGAAGTCGCCGGGGGACTGCCGGACGCGCGAGACGACCTCGGCGATCGCGTGCAGCGTGTAGTTGTTGCCCGGACCGCCGAAGAACGGCAGTCCGCCGGTGACGGTGAGGCCGCGCGGGTCGTCGGGGGAGAGGCCGAGCCCGTCGAGGATGTTGAATACGGCAATCGGGAAGCAGCTGTAGATGTCGATGACCGAGACGTCGTCGAGGCCGATCTCGGCGACCTCGAGCGCGTGCTTCACCGCGGCCGGGGCGGCAGGCGCGGCACCGAGGTTCGGGCGAAGCAGCGAGGTGCGTTCGACGGTCTCGGCGTGACCGTGCAGGAAGACCCACTTCGACGGGTCGATGCCGGCGGCCTGCGCGGCGCGAACCGACATGACGACGACGGCGGCAGCCTGGTTCACCTGGTCGCGGGCGACGATGTAGCGCGTGAACGGATCGGCGACGATCCGGTTCCCCTCGGTCGGGGTCACCAGCTCGGCGGCGTCGCGCTCGGTCGGCGCGGCCGAATGCGGGTTGGCCGCGGCGACCTTCGTGAACGGGGCGAACAGCTCGCCCATCGCGGTGGCGTAGGCCTCGCGACCCAGGCCGGTGTTGTGGCGGCGGGCGTTCTCCAGCAGCGCGTACTGCGGGATCACCGAGGCGAGACCGTGACGCATCTCGGCGACGGTGATGATGCCCTTGAGGCCGAATCCGCGGTCCTCGAGCTGTCCGCCGACCTCCTCGGCGAAGCTCGGGCGCTCGTTGTCCGGCTTGGACTGGAGATGGCGCACGGTCGACATGACCTCGGCGCCGAAGATGATCGCGGCATCGGAGTCGCCCGCCGCGATGTCGCCGGCGAGTTCGGTGAGCATCGTCTGAGGGGTCTGACCGCCGGTCACGGCCTGCACGGCGCGGCGGGGGTCGGCGCCGACGCGCTTGCCCACGGCGCGCGGCATGTTGTCCGGCCGGCCGAGCGGCGACGAGGACAGCGGGCTCGAGATCTCGAACGAGCGGATCGCGGCGATGGTGTCGATGGAATAGGCGAGGTCAGAGGCCCCGGCGTCGTCGAAGGCGGCGGTGACGGCCCGCGCCGCGAGGTCCGCTTCACCAAGCGCTTCATATCCGGGATCGGTCAGACGCTCGGAGGCCTGGCCGACGCCGACGACAACAGGGGTGTTCGGATCGAGATCAGCGATCGAGATTGGCATACGCACACAATGGCACAAAGGCGGGGCTGACGTCTCAAAGTGGTCGCGCATACGCCCATACCTGCGGGTTCGGTCATCAGTGTGGCGGCGAAGCCGGGGCTTGGGAACGTTGCGTTCAACGCGGTTTCAATCGTGGTCCTCGGCTCGGGCGACGGCCACACTATCGGCCGACAGTCTGTACCGAAAGGACCATCTGATGACCGCAACCGTGCCCACGAGCACGTCGGCCGCCGGCACCACCGACGAACGGCTCGACGAGGTGTTCGCCCCGATCTTCGCCCGAATCGCCGAAGGTGCGGTGGCTCGCGAGGACGATCGCCGGCTCGCACACGACGAGGTGTCGTGGCTGCGCGAGGCCAAGTTCGGGGCCCTGCGCGTCCCGGTCGAGCTCGGCGGGTACGGAGCCTCGGTGCGCCAGGTGTTCCGGCTCCTCATCGACCTGGCCACCGCCGAGTCGAACCTCCCGCAGGCGCTGCGCGTGCACTGGTCGTTCGTCGAGGATCAGCTCACCGCGCTGCCCGATCCCGAGGCCGAGCGCTGGCTGCGCAAGGTCGCCGAGGGCACGCTCGTCGGCAACGCCATCACCGAACCCGGGGTCGGTGCCATCGACCGCTACCAGACCCGCCTCACGGCTGACGGTGACGCGTGGCGCCTGGACGGCACCAAGTACTACAGCACCGGCAGCCTGTACTCCGACCACATCCTCGTCGCCGCCGACCAGGACGGCGAGCGCGTCTCGGTGCTCGTCGACGCCGACGCCCAGGGCGTCACCCAGCATGACGACTGGGACGGCTTCGGCCAGCGCCTGACCGCCAGCGGCACCACCGAGTTCAGTGGAGTACAGGTAGCCGATGACCGCATCCTCGGCGCGGGTTACGGCTCCGCGGGCCGGACCTACGCGACGTCCTACCTCCAGCTCGTGCAGCTCTCGGTGCTCGCGGGCATCGCGCAGCGCGCCACCGACGACGTGTCCGAGTGGGTCCGCGAACGCAAGCGCACCTTCACCCACTCGACCGCAGACCTGCCCCGCCACGATCCGCTGGTGCAGCAGGTCATCGGCCGGCTGACCGCGGCCGCCTACTCGGCGCGCACCATCGTCCTCGACATCGCCGATCAGCTCGACCGTCTCGCCGAGACCGGCTGGCAGGACGAGAAGCTGCTCGACAAGGTCGAATTCGACGTCGCCCGCGCGCAGGCGACCGTCATCCCGCTGGTGCTCGACGCGACCACCCAGCTGTTCGAGGTCGGCGGCGCGTCGATCACCTCCGAGCGGCTGCGCCTCGACCGCCACTGGCGCAACGCCCGGGTGATCTCGGTACACAACCCGCTGATCTTCAAGCTGCAGGCCATCGGTGACCACGTCCTCAACGGCACCGACCTGCCCTATGCATGGAGTGCCGGCCAGAAGTAGGGGACTACCCTGGCCGCATGCAGCGGATGGCGGCGGCGGACGCCGCGTCGTACTGGATGTCCGAACGCATCCCGAACGACCAGTTCCTGCTGTACTGCTTTGCCGCACCGTCGATCTCGATCGACGAGTGTGGCCGGCGACTGATGGCGCGGGCGAGGCACGTCGACGACCTGTGCCTACGGGTCCACGACGTCGCGGCGACCGCCGATCGTCCGTACTGGGTCTCCGCCGAACCCACACCCGACCAGGTCCGCGTCGACACCACGACGCGGACCTGGTCGTCGTGTCTGGACGCAGTCGGTGAACTCGTCGTCGATCAGCTGGTGCCGTCCCGCGCGGCCTGGCGCCTGTATCTGTTCGGTCCGGTGACCGACCTCCCGAGAGGCAAGGGTGAGTCGGTCACGGGAGTCGTTGTCGTGCTGCAGATCTCGCACTCGCTCGGCGACGGACGACGCGCATCGCAGATCGCGCGAGATCTGTTCACCGCGCCGTATGACGATGAACGCCGGTTGGGGGCCTCCGGAGTGCCAGGGCCGGTGCGCGAGGTCGGGACCCTCGCCCTCGGCATGCTGCGATTTCCCGGTGAGTTCGTCTCGACGATCCGCCGCGGAGTGCAGGTCGCTCGGGTTGGGGGACAGGCGAACCCGTGCCCGCCGGGCTATTCGTTGACACCGCTGAACCACAATCCCGGATCGCGGAGGCTCCTACGGGTCATCGTGCTCGAACGCGAGCGTCTCACCGCAGCCGGGACTCCGGTCACCGTCGCCGTGCTGACCGCGATCTCGCAGGCGCTACCGCGATACCTCGGCGAGGACTGCACACGTCTCGGTGTGGAGCTGACCGTCGGACGATCGGAGAGGTCGCAGGCGCGTAACAACTTCCGCAATGTGGGGGTCGACCTGCACCTCGAAGTCGACGATCCTGGAGAACGGGCACGGCTCATCCGTGGCGAGATCGACGCCGCCCGCGCCGCGGACGCCGACCCTGCTCGGGTCGCGCAGCGGCGCGTATCGGAGGTCACCCCGGCGATCCTCACGCGGTGGGGCATCCGGGCCTTCGACCTCGACACCCGACCGGAGACGGTCACCGGTGTCACCGTGGTGAGCTCGGTGAACCGCGGTGCTGCCGACTTCGACCTCGACGGCGGCGAGATCCTGTTCACCACCGGCTTTCCCGCACTGTCGCCGGTCCAGGGGCTCACCCACGGGGTGCACGGTATCGGCGACCGCGTCGCGGTGTCGGTGACGACCAGTCCGGAGATCATGCTCGACGTCGACCGGTATGTGCAGTTGTTGCGGGCGGCTCTCGCGTAACGGTTTCCTTCCCGCGGGCGGGTCTCCTTCCCGCGGGCGCTAGCCGCCAAGCGGGAAGGAAATGGTCACGCGGGAATGTCTACTACCGAAAGTCGTTGACGCACTGCCGTATCTGGCGATCCCGTGGCGAACAGAATTGTCGGTGGCGACTCGTATGGTGTTGTCATGGCTTTCGAGTTCGGCACCATCGACCCCGCGGGGGAGCACCCCGACGCGGGTGTCGACGTCGCTGGGTTCGATGTGTTCAGGCCACTGGCCGGACTGTCTCCCGAGGCGTTGATCAGCACGGCCATGTATTCGGCGACGATGAACGCGGCCAACACCTGCCGCATGCTGATGGCCGCCAGCCTGTTGCATGAGCAACGGGAAGAGGACTATCTGCTGCGGCGCAGCGAATCTCATTCGGGTCAAACAGGGTCGATCGACGAACTGATCGCGATGACCGCCGAGGTGGCGGCGGGTCGTGACCCGTACGAAGAGTTCGGTCCCAACGGGTTCGAACAGGCCGCCGCCGAGTTCGGTGCTGCGATGAACATGACTCCGGCCGAAGCGCGCGCGGCGATCCGTGCCGGTGACGCGATGCGGTATCGGTTGCCGTTGACCGGCACCGCGCTCGCGTGCGGGCGCATCGACCTCGACCGGTTCCAGATCGCGGAGAAGCGCACCGATTTCGTCGACGACGCCACGATGCCGGCTGTGGACGCGGCGCTGGCCGAGGTGATCCTGGCCCGTGACCCGATGTCGACGGCTCGGTTCACCGCGCTCGTCGACAAGGTCGTCCACACACATGCTCCGGAAGCGGTGAAGCGCCGGAACGAGCATGCCGCGCGTGATCGTGGGGTGACGCTTCGTCCGGACCGGCATCAGTCCGGCCGATCTCGGATCACCGGGCACTTGCCGCACACCGATGCCGCCGCCCTCAACGCGCAACTGTCGGCGATGGCCACCGGTGTGCACACCCGTGACCCGCGCACGATGGCCCAACGCCGTGCCGATGCGCTGGTCGCGCTCGCCCACGGCAAACGAGCCCTGGAGTGCCGGTGTCGGGACTGTGCACCCGAACCTCTCGCGCATGACCTCGACACCGATGCGGCAGTCGACACCGATGCGGCAGTCGACACCGACGCGACAACCGACACCACCACCGGTGACATGCCGGTGGCCGGGGCCGCCGATGAATCCCGCAGCGGCCCAGCGGTCGTCGAACCTGACGTGTCTGACGCTGCTGCAACCGAATCCGAGACCACCGGCGCAGCGACCGAGCCGGCCGAGGAATGCACCTGCGACTGCTCCACGTGCCGTGCTCCGCGCCCGACTTATCACATCGTCGCGAACCAGACGACCCTGCAGGGTCTTGACAACGACCCCGGCATGCTCGACGGCCATGGCCTCATCGACGCCGGCACCATGCGCCGACTGTGCGGCGACGCCATCCACACCTTCATCACGACAGGCGTCCGCTCCGAACCCTCCGGAGCCGACGCCCGAGCAGCGGCGTCAGCCAGCACGTACGTGCCGAGCAAGAAGTTGCAGGCGCTGGTCCGCGCCGGTGAGTTGTGCTGCACCTTTCCCGGCTGCAACCAGCCGGTGTGGACCGTCGACCTCGACCACACGCACCCGTTCGATCACACCAACCCCGCCCGCGGCGGGAAGACCTTTCAGGGCAACCTGAAACCGTTGTGCCGCTTCCACCACCGCATCAAAACCTTCGGAGCGTGGCGGGATTCGCAAGACGAGTACATGTCGATCTGGTTCGAAGCGCCCACCGGCCATGTGTACCGGGGGAATCCGTACACCGGACGGGACCTGTTCGCGTCGTTGATAACCCAGCCACCGGACCATCCGGCCCGGAAGCGACTCGGCGACGAGCGAGCCGCCCGCACCGACACCCACCGTCAACGACAAGACGACTGGGACCGACAGAACCCGCCGCCGTTCTGACACAACCGGCGAGTGGGTGGGTGAGGCTCGCTTCGATACGCCTCGTCGCACGCTCCTCGGCTACTCAACGAGCAGTGGGTAGGTGGGCTCAGCCCTCAGCCCTTCGGGTACCCGTTGGTGTCCGCCGGGGCGGCGTCGCCGTTGCCGTTGCCGCCGGAACCCTTGGGGCTGCGGGTGAGCCGCTTGGGCAGGCGCTCGGCGAGTCCGCCGAGGGGAGCCACCGTCTGGTTCAGCAGGTCCACTGTCTCGGCGAGCTCGTGCACCGTGTCCTGCATGGCGATCAGGTTCGGTGCGAGCTGACCGATCACCTCGGTCAGCTCGGTGATGCGGTCCAGCGGTCCGCCCGGTGCGATGGCGCGTTCGACGGCGCCGCCTTCGCCGACCAGTTGATCGAGGAGGCCGGCTTCCGCGGCGAAGCGGTCCAGGATGCCGCCGGGAACGGTGACCTTCTCCAGCATGCCGTCGGGTGCGGTCAGTTTGTCGACGATGCCGCCCTCGGAGGTCAGGCGTTCGAGGATGCCTTCGTTCTCGGTGAACTGATCAACGACCCCGCCCGGTCGGGTGAGGCGGTCGAGAGGTCCGTCCTTGGCGGTCAGACGCATCAGGATCCCGCGTTCGTCGGCCATCTGGTCGAGGAGTCCGCCCTTGGCGGTGAGTTTCTCCAGCGGACCGTCGGGTGCGGTCAGCCGGTCCACGACCCCGCCCGGGTTGAGGAGGCGTTCCATCGGCCCGCCCGCGGCCAGGATGCGTCCGAACGGTCGGTCCGGACCCAGCAACTCGGACAGTTGGTTGAGGAGTTCGAGGGGGGTACGCGCCGCGCCGAGCTCGTCCTCGACCCCGAACGCCCTGGTGATCTCGTGCTGAACGCTGCCCGCGGTGATGCGGGCGATCGTCACCGCGGACTCAGCTGCGGCGAGGACCACGCCGGTCACGGTGAACCCCAGCCGGAGCGGCATCTGGACGAGCGCACGAGTCGGGTCGGCCCCGGAAGGCGCGCTTCGGTCGGGAAGAGACTCCATGGTTCCAGACACTAGGCCACCGGCTTCTGATCGTGGGTCAAGGTCGGGTGATTCGTGGTCAAGTGACCAACGTCGAGACGCTTACTCCTTCGCGGCCTTCGCTGCCGCCTTGGCCGCCTTCTTGAAGTCGCGGACCTTCTGCAGCGAGTCGGGATCGACGACGTCGGCGACCGAGCGGTATCCCTGTTTGCTGTAGTCGCCGGCGACCTTGGTCCAGCCGGACGGCTTCACGTCGAGCTGCTTGGCGACGAGGGCGACGAAGATCTTCGCCTTCTGCTCACCGAACCCGGGCAGGTCGCGAAGACGCTTCATCAGGTCGGCGCCGCTGCTCGCCTCCGTCCAGATGCGGGAGGCGTCCCCGCCGTACTCCTCGGCGACGACCTTCGCGAGCGCTTGCACGCGCCCGGCCATCGACCGGCCGTAACGGTGGATGGCCGGGGGAGTGGAGCACAGGTCGGCGAAGGCCTCGGGGTCGGCGTCGGCGATCTCGACCGGGTCCATCGTGCCGAAGCGGTCGCGGATCTTGGCCGGTCCGGCGAAGGCACGTTCCATCGGGAACTGCTGATCCAGCAACATCCCGACGAGCAGGGCGAACGAATCGGTCGAGAGCAGTTCGTCGGCCGCGGGTTCCTGGGCGATCTGGATCTTCGGCATGGAATCGATTCTGGCAGACGCGGTGCGCGCGCCGCTCTAGACTGCCCCCATGATCAGCGGGGAGAGCATGACGGGGCGAGCAGGATCACGCGGCGCGTTCCGGACGGGGGTCGGAGTGGTCGTCGCGGCGGTGGTGGCAACGCTCATCGGCGTGGTCGGGCCGGGGAGTGCGAACGCGATCCCCGACTACACCGAACCGAATTACGTGACGACCCTGAACTGCACCTCGGCGAACCCGTGGCCGGCGGGGCCGGTGAAGATCCGCGTCGACGTGTTCAACGACATCCGGTTCCCGGCCGACGGCCTACCCGGGCCCGCGATCGCGCTCATCGGCACCGATCGTGCGAAACCCGTTGCGTTGGAATACACCTACGACGTCACGGTGTCGTGGCGAAACCTGCGGACCGGACGCACCGGCACCGTGTTCGTGCCGGGGCGCGGATTCACCGTCAAGTGGCAGGTCGACATCCATCCCGGTCGTGGGCCGGTTGCCTTCACGATCAAGCAGAAGCTCGGCGCCCTGGCATTCGTCCCGATGGTCAACCCGCAGTACTCGTCGTGCAGCGGGCGGGCGACTGCCTGACCGCGACGATCAGCGTCGACGCAGGCGTTCGGTGAGTCCGCCGACGAGCAGGTACTGCGCGGCGAAGTAGCTGGCGAGCACCCACGCCTCGCCCGCCATCCGGATGCGCGGGTCGGTGACGAGATGGCGGCGGTTGATGATCGCCAGATCCGACAGCAGGAACGTCAGTCCGCCGATCCGCAACCGCGGCTGCGGATCGGACATGGCGCTCGCGGTCGCCGACATCGTCGCCAGGGTGTTGCCGTAGGTGCCCAGGACGGGCAGCAGCGCCGGCCGGTGGCGGGCCAGCACCGCGGCCGACTCGGCGAGCACCCCGACGCGGGGGAGTAGCTGCTTCGCCGACGGGCGGGCACCCGCACGCCACATCGTCGCGATGTAGCTCAACTGGGCACCGGCGAACAACGACGCACCGAGACGCAGATAGCGATCCTTGGCGGCTGGCTCGGTCTCGAACTCCTCGAGCAGCATCAACCGGTCGCCGGCCATCGAGAACGCCAGTGCACCCGCCAATCCGGCGTTGTCGAGGGCGTCGCGCTCGGGCGCCCCGGCGACCGCCTGTGCCACCAGCAGCAGCATCGGCAGCGGCTTGGTGAGGCCCGCCGCCCGCCGGTGCCCGAGAGCGCCGGTGACGGTCGCCGCCGCCGTCGTCGCCGCGTAGGCGAGGTCGAAGGCACGTTGCCCGGACAGGCGACGTTCGGGAAGGCGGCGACCCATCACCGACTCACTTCAGGACTTTGGCGATGAAGGCGCGGATGTCGTTGTCGGACAACTTCGCCGACTGCGCAGCGTCGAGGGTGAGGTAGGTCCGTGCCTGCACCTTGCGGTCGGCACGCGCCTCGTTGAGGTACTTCAGCGACAGCGGCACGACGACCGACGTGTCCTGGAGCGACTGGGTCATGATCACCGGCTTGACGAAGCCACGGCTCGGCAGGTCGGTGGCCTCGGTGAGCAGATTCGTCAGCTCCGTGTTGCCCGACACCGGCTTGGCGAACAGGGAGCCGATGGCGAGGCCGTCGACGTTCTTACGGAACTCGGTGATGCATTCGTTGGCGGCCTTGGCCATCCACTTCTTGCCGGTGTCGGTGAGCAGCAAGTCGACGTCGAGCTTCGGGTTCACGTTGCGGATCGCGCTGAGCGTATACAGCGCGTCGGCGGCGAGACCGGACGGGATGCTCGCCGACGACGGTCCGAGATTGGCGAGGAGCGCGCCGAACTCGGCCGGGATCGACGTCGCCGCCGCACCCTTGAAGTCCAGCGAGTTGCGCGCCTGCAGCTTCGGCGCCAGGCGGGCCAGCGTGATCGCCGCCGCGGCACCCTGACCCTCGCCGACGACCGCCCACGAACGGGACAGGTTGTCGGTGACGTCGCGTGCGGCGCTGACCGCGTCGACGATGTTGCGGGCGGTGGCCTCGAGGTCGTAGTACTGCGGGGTTCCCGGCGTGCCGACGCCCGCGTAGTCGGTGGAGACGACGGCGTAACCGCGGCCGAGCCACCGGCTCAGTTCGGTGGTGTCGTCCTTGGTCGGACGCTCCGACGGAGCGCACTTGTCGGCGATGCCGCGCGAGCCGTGCGCCCAGGCGACGACCGGCCAGCCGCCGGCGGGTGCCCGGCCGGACGGGACCATCAGCACGCCCGACGACAGATGTGCCTTGCCGTCGGCGCCGGTGCTCCAGTAGGTGAAGTCGTTGCCGGAGGCGGACCCGGCCACCATGCGGCCTCGGGGCAGGTCACGGTTGGCGTAGACGGCACCCGGCGCCTGGCCGGGGCCACGGGCGTCGATCGTGCCCGCGTTGTCGTCGGCGGGTGCCCCCGTGTCCTCATCAGTGGCGTCGGTGGTGGCGCCGGGCGAGGGGGTGCTGGTCGACGGGGTGGTCGTGGTCGGTTCCGCGGCGGCCTCGGCGGCGAGGCCGAACGAGGTCAGGCCCATGGTGAGGGCTGCGGCGACCGCGACCGTGCGGGCGATGGAGGCACTCCGACGGGTTGAAGAGATGCCGTGCGTATTCATGTGTCGTCTATTCGTTCGGTGTGACGGGGGTGGGAAGGTCAACGGCGAGAGGAGGTCTCGCCGTTGGCCGGGGATCAGGCGTCGACGATGCCGACGGCCGGGAGGAACCAGCAGTTCTGGGAGCCGTTCTGCGCGGTGCCGAAGACGGCGGACAGGATGGTGCCCTTGCCGGTCTTCACCGGGGCGAGACGCACGCCCGAGAGCAGGGGCAGGGCGGTGAGGGTGGCGCCGTTCTTGAGCGGCTCGAGGTCGGCGAAGCCGCCCTGCAGCGTGCTGGTGTTGAACCACGCGACCTGCATTTTGCCGCCCTTGCCGGCGTTCGTGGAGGCCGGCACGAACGCGTAGGCGGTCTCGCCGTTCTCCACCACGTTCATCTTGTCGGGGATGCCGGCGATCGGCAGCATGTCGAGGAGCGGCTTGAGCTCGGCGATCGGATCGGTCTTCAGCGGCCACGGGCCCGCGACCGCTCCGGCGCCCGCGGTGACCAGACCGAGCGGGTTGTCCGGGGTGGGGGTCGTGCAGAAGGGGGCGACGGACGGGGTCAGCGTCTGGATGCCCAGGCTCTTCAGCAGCGCCAGCGGATCGGTGGAGGCCACCGGCTGAGGCGTGGCCGCAGCGGGAGCGGCGGCCGGCTGGGGCTGCGACGCGTCGAAGGGCAGCGCACCGGCGCGTCCGACGACGTCCTGCACCGACAGCTGCCCGGAGCTGCCCATGACCGCCTGAGCGGCCTTGAGGGCCATCTGGTCGACGCCCGCGGACTTCAGCAGACGGACCGCGCCGGCCAATTCGGCGTCGAACGGGATCGAATATGCGCTCAGCATGTTCGGCGGGAGAAGGGGGAGCGAGGGCGCGGCCGAGGCCGGGGCGGTGGAGGTGACCGCTGCTGCGGCCATCGCCACGCCCACCAGGCCCACGCCGCAGCGCCGGATTCCGCGCCGACCGATCAGGGGACGTGTGAACCGAGACGTGATGGACATGGCACTCCTTCAAACAGCCGAACACCCCGCCACGTGTGGCGGGTGTGACAGATGGGACTTGAGTTAAAAGAGACCATGTGTGAGACGAGTGCGGCAAGTCGCGAGTCCGACCTGTGACATGCGCGCGATCGGCAAGATACCGACATCCCCGACGACCTGGTGTTTTGCTCCCGCGTGATCTGAGACGGGCGCCACAGCCGCTTCGCCGGGTTGCGCGTCGTCAAGTGTCGTGACCATGGGGATCGGCATGAAAACAACGACACCCCGGCGACGTGCCGGGGTGTCGTGGGACGGAGTCGAAAGGTCAGATGACGGCGAGGCCGATCACCGGGACGATCGTGCAGGACACGACCTGCTCCTTGGTCTTGGTGGTCACGTTTCCGTGGATCGCGGAGATGACGCGGCCCTTGCCGGTCCGGGCGATGCCGGTGAAGGTGCCGGGACCGTCCTTGACGTTGATCTTCGGGTTCCGCTTCAGCGTGGTGGTTCCGGTGCGTCCGGTGTCGACGTTGAGCCAGCTCACGATCAGCGGATTGGCCTTGTTGTCGATGGCGGGGCCGGTGCCCAGTGCGGTGTAGACATAGCCGCCCTCGCCGCGCTTGGGGCCGGGCGCCGGTGCTTCCTGCGGGCCTGCGGTGACCAGGGCGCGGCCGAGCGAACCGCCGCCGGGGATGCAGCCGAGACCGAAGGTCGGGTACAGGAATTCCTGGATCTTCGGCGCCGTCGGGCCCTTCGGGATCTCCGGATCGCCGGGCTTGGCCTCGGCGGCCAGCTGGCGGGCCGCGGCCTTGCGTCCGGGCTCGCCGAGGAAGTCGGCGACCGACCGCCAGACCTTGGAGACCTCGGCAGGCATTCCCGGCGTGTTGGCGAACGCCTCGGCCTGCTGGAGGAGCTGGGCGTTGACCTTGCCGTCGGGGCCGGGGGTGGCCACCGAGCCGATGATCGCCGGGGCAAACGCACCGAGCGAGTCCAGCACGCGCTGGTCGACCTTGGGAGCGGGCGCGGCGCCGGCGACGGCCGGAAGTGCGAGGCCGGCTGCGGCGACGAGGGCCGAGGCGCTGAGGAACAGGCGGTTGCGCCGGGTCCGGTGCGGGCGAGAGGTGGTCGAACGCAACCTCGACGGCCGTGTGAAACGCACTGGTGGTGTCCTATCGGTCGTGGCGCTGCGTCGGCTGGAAGAGCAAGCCTCGTGCGCCTCGTGGTCGTGTGGATCCTGGTCGTGTGAATCGCCCGGGGCTTGAGGGCGTTCGTCGATCTTCCCACCCCGGACGTCGCGGGTCATTCTAAGCCCCTCGATGTCTTCTGTGTCCAGGCAGTCCGGCCGGTTGCAGCTGTGACGTATGTGGTTATTGATGCAATTGTTACACGAGTGATTCTCGTGGGCACTGAATCGTGCGTCTCGTCGCCACCTGGTTGGATATGGGGTGAACAGACAGCCAGTCGCGAGGAGTCGGATGTGAACCACCTGCCGGGCGTGGACGAACTGCAGGCCGAGAGTGCCGGGCGTCGTCGAGGATGGTCGGGAATCGTCTCCCGGGCCGTCGCGCTCACTGTCGGCCTGGGGATGGTTTTCACGACCGCGGTGGCCTGTGCCGACGAGTCGACGACGGGCGGCCAGGTCACCCTGTTGACCCATGAGTCCTTCGAGCTGCCCGAGTCGGTCATCGACGGGTTCCGCCGGCAGACCGGGCTCACCCTCAAGATCGTGCGCTCCGGCGATGCCGGTCAGCTGGCGTCGACCGTGTCGCTGACCCCCGGCGCGCCCAAGGGCGATGCGGTCTACGGCATCGACAACACCTTCGCGTCCCGGCCGATCGAAGCGGGAGCCCTGGAGTCCTATGAGTCTCCGCTCGCCGCCGACGAGTACGCGGTCCCCGGTGCGGCCGACAAGCTGACCGCAGTCGACCGCGGCGACGTCTGCCTCAACATCGACGACGCCTGGTACGAATCGCGCTCGCTGACCCCGCCGGCGAGCTTCCGCGACCTGGCGAAGCCGGAGTACGCGTCGCAGACCGTGCTGACCGACCCCGCGACCTCCTCACCGGGTACGGCCTTCCTGCTGACGACGGTCGGCGCCCTCGGCGACGGCTGGCAGGACTACTGGAAGCAGGTCGTCGGCGGTGGCGCGACCATCGTGTCCGGCTGGGAGGTCGCCTACAACCAGTTGTTCAGCGCCGGAGAAGGGAAGGGTGACAAGCCGATCGTGCTGTCGTACGCGTCCTCACCCGCCGCGACCCCCGACACCAGCGCCCTCCTCGACAGCTGTTTCCCGCAGGTCGAGTACATCGGCGTCCTCAAGGGCACCCGCAACTCGACCGGTGCACGCAAGCTCGTCGACTACATGTTGAGCCCGGAGGTGCAGTCCGCACTGCCGGAGTCGATGTACGTGTACCCGGTGCAGCGCGACGTCGAACTGCCCGAGGGGTGGCCGGCCCGCGCGGAGGTGCCGGCGTGGATGTCCTCGCTGCCGCCGGCCACGATCGCGGAGAACCGCGAGAGCTGGCTCGACCAGTGGCGTGACGCTGTCGGCAGGTGACCGTCCGGTGAGCCGGGCCGGGGCGCGGCCCGCGGGACGGACGGCGACGGTCGCCGGTCGGGTGGCGCTGCGTCTTATCCCGGCTCTGTTCATCGCAGTTCTCTTCGCGTGGCCGGTGCTCGCGCTCGTCCGCCGCGGGGTGAACCTGGCCGCGGCGTCGGGGGAGCGACTCGGTGAACTCCTCACCCGGACGGACGCACTCACGCTCCTGGGGGTCACCCTCGGGCAGGCGGCGGCGTCGACCCTGCTGGCGCTCCTCGCGGCCGCACCGATCGCCTGGCTGTACGCCCATGTCGGCGGACGGGCCTCGGTCCTCCTCGCCGTCGCGGTGACGGTGCCGTTCGTACTGCCGACGGTGGTCGTCGGCGTCGCCTTCCGGTCGCTGCTGACCGGCCCGCTGTCCTTCTTGCACATCCAATCCGGACTGGGTGCGGTGCTGGCCGCGCACGTGTTCATCAACGTCGCCGTCGTCGTCCGGGTGGTCGGGGCGGCGTGGCGGAACCTCGACCCCCGGCTGCTGGAGGCGGCGCGCACCCTGGGTGCCGGACGGCTGCGGGCGACGCTGACGGTGGTGATCCCCCGACTGCTGCCCGCGATCGCCGGTGCCGCCGCACTGATCTTCCTGTTCTGCTCCACCAGCTTCGGCGTCGTGATCATCCTCGGCGCAGGCGAGTTGCGCACCCTCGAGACCGAGATCTACACCCAGGCCATCGGCTACTTCCGCATCCCCGAGGCGGTGGTGTTGTCGATGGTGCAGATCGTCGTCGTGTTCGCGGCCCTGATGCTCACCCGCGTGTTCGCCGACCCCGCCGGGACCGGTTCGGCCCGTGGCGGTGTCGAGCGGCGTCGGCGGAACGTCGCCTTCGCGAACAGTCAGGATGCGACGTTAGCGCACGGGCGCTTCGTGCGTCCGGCGATGTGGCTGGTGAGCGCCTGGACGGTGCTGCTGCTCGTCGGGCCGGTCGTGGTGTTGATCGCCCGGTCGCTGCGGCCGACGGTCGGCGGGGACTGGACGCTCGCCGGATACCGGGCCCTCGCCGAACCGGTCAACGGGGTCACGCCCCTGGAGAGTCTGCAGTACTCGTTGGTGTCGGCGGCCTTCGCGACCGTCATCGCGCTCGTGGTGGGCGTGCTCGCCGCCGTCGCGCTCCATCGGTCCCGCGGGGTGGTCGGTTCGATCGCCTCGGCGATCTCCCTGGTTCCGCTCGGGATCAGCGCTGTCACATTGGGTTTCGGATACCTGATCGTCCTGGCGTCGATGCCGTATGCGATTGCGGCATCGCCGGCGATCATCCCGTGCGTGCAGGCGCTGATCGCCATCCCGATGGTCATCCGCATCATGGTCCCGGCACTCGAGTCGGTGCCGGTCCGGCTGCGCCAGGCCGCCGCGACGCTGGGCGCCCGGCCCGCCCGCGTGTTCGCGACCGTCGACCTGCCGATTGTCGGCCGGTCGTTGGGCGCGGCCGCCGGTTTCGCCTTCGTGATGGCGCTCGGCGAGTTCGGGGCCAGCAGCTTCCTGGCCCGCGCCGACACGACGACGCTGCCGGTGCTCATCGGATCGGCGCTCAACCGGCCGGGCGCGGCGAACCTCGCGACCGCGATGGCCGCGTCGGTTGTGCTGGTCGCCGCGACGACCCTCGCCGTGCTGGTGGTCGAGGCCCTGCGTCCCCGTTCGGAGGTGCCGCTGCTGTGACCGGACAACACGTTGCGGCGAGAGCCCACGCCCTCCTCGAGATCTCCGACCTCGCCGTCGCCTACGGCAGGCACTCCGTGATCGACGGATTGTCCTGGCAGGTCGGGGGATCAGGGTCGCTGGTGACCGCAGTCCTCGGACCGTCCGGGTGTGGAAAGTCGACGCTGCTGCGCGCCGTCGCCGGTCTGGAGCAGCCGACGCGTGGCGTCGTGCGCTTCGACGGTCAGGACCTCGCCGGGGTCGAGGTCCACCGACGCGACTTCGGGGTGGTCTTCCAGGATGGACAGCTCTTCGGCGGACGCAGTGTGGCGTCGAACATCGGTTACGGACTGCGGATGCGGCGCTGGTCGCGTCGCCGGATCGCCGACCGCGTCACCGAACTGCTCGACGTCGTCGGTCTCCCCGGTTACGAGAAGCGTTCCGTCGACACCCTTTCCGGAGGTCAGGCGCAACGAGTCGCCCTGGCGCGTGCGCTCGCTCCGCATCCGCGGCTCCTCCTGCTCGACGAACCCCTGGCCGCACTCGACCGGCGTCTGAGAGACGAACTGGCGGTGGAGATCTCGGAGATCGTGCGCGCGGCGGGCGTGCCGACCGTCGTCGTCACCCACGATCACGCCGAGGCCGCGACCATGGCCGACGAGATCGCGGTGATGCGCGACGGCGCGATGGTGCAGGTCGCCACGCCCTCCCACCTGTGGCGGCGCCCGGTGGACGAGTGGACGGCGCAGTTCCTCGGCGTCACCACCGTCGTCGACGCGCAGTTGCGCGCCGGGATCGCCGACACCGTGCTCGGCGAGATCGTCCTCGACCTGCCCGACGGTTCGCGTCGGCTCGGCCTCCGCCCGGAGTCGGTGGAGGTCATGGGTCCGGCAGGGGCAGACGATACGGGCACGGGTACCGCGACGGTCGTGCTCGTCGCCGAACTCCCGGCCGGCCCACGCGTCCGGATCGAGACCGCGGTCGGCGAGATCGACGCCGTGGCAGATGAATCCGTCGCCATCGGCGACCGGGTACGCATCCGGTTGGTTCCCGAGCGGGTCGCGGTCATCGGATGACGACGGCCGCCCGATGACGGGCACCGCGCGAGAAGACGTCCTGCTCCCGCCGGGGCTGATGGTGCTCGGCGCGACGTCGATGTATCTCGGTGCGGCGGTCGCCGTCGGCCTCTTCGACGACGTCGCCCCGTCGGCGGTGGCGTGGTTGCGCATCGCCGGAGCCGCACTGGTGCTGCTGATCTGGGTGCGGCCACCGCGGTCGGCGTGGCAGTGGTCGCGCCTGCGGTTGGCCGGATGCTTCGGCCTGATCACCGCGGGGATGAACATCAGCTTCTACGAGGCACTGGCACATCTGCCGATGGGTACGACGGTGGCGCTGGAGTTCCTCGGCCCGATCACGGTGGCGGCCTTGGGTTCCCGCACCCGGCGCGACATCGCGGCACTCGTCCTCGCCGGGCTCGGCGTCGTCCTCATCGCCGACGTCCGGTGGTCGGGCACCGGTGTGGGGGTGCTGCTCGCGCTGGCCGCCGCCACGTGCTGGGCCGGCTACATCGTGCTGGGGAAGCGGGTCGCGGCGCGCGGTGCGGGAGTCGAGGACCTCGCCACGGGTTTCGTCATCGCCGCCCTCGTCACCTCGCCGCTGGCGTGGTGGGTGGCCGCAGCGGTACGCGAGGGGGTCTCGCCGGCCGCACTGATCGGCCAGGGGCTGGTGCTGGGCGTGGCGTCGACCGCGATCCCGTACGCCCTCGATCAGGTCGTGCTGCGCCGCGTCGGCCGCGCGCGGTTCGCGATCCTGCTCGCGCTGCTCCCGGTGACGGCCGCGGTGATCGGGCTGATCGTGCTCGGGCAGGTTCCCCGGCCGCTGGAGGCCGTCGGGATCGCGGCGGTCGCGCTGGCGGTGGCGGTGCGGTCGGTCGATGAGGACGAGATCCCGCCGAGCTGAACGCTCAGGCGGCGCGCGCCTTCTTCAGCGCCTTGTTGAGTTCTTTCTTGCTCATGTCCGAGGTGTCGAGTTTGCGCATCCGGTGGATCACCACGGGACACCGCACGCACCGTTTGGTGCTCTTGCAGCACTTCTTCTTGGGCTTCAGAGAGCCCACCTTGGCTGCGTCGACCTTGCCCATGCGGCGAGGTTAGCAGACCCTAATAACGGGTGTTCGGGCGCCTGTGATCGCAGTCTCACCGCATAAACAGATACTCTGTAGCGTTGAATCCCTAGGTGATCTGCACTTGTCGCCGGTCAGAGCTGTTCGGCCGCGAGCGTCGGAGATGTTCGGCTCGCGCCGAGTGCCGGCCGCCGAGGCGGTCCCCATCAACACGAAAGAGAGCCTGTGAGCGCTGCCCCCACCTTCCGTAACGTCGCGATCGTCGCGCACGTCGACCACGGAAAGACCACCCTCGTCGACGCCATGTTGCGCCAGTCCGGCGTCTTCGCAGAGCGCGCCGAGGTCGTCGACCGGGTGATGGACTCCGGAGACCTCGAACGTGAGAAGGGCATCACCATTCTCGCCAAGAACACCGCGGTGCACCGGCGTCAGCCGGACGGCACCGAGGTGGTCATCAACGTCATCGACACCCCCGGCCACGCCGACTTCGGTGGTGAGGTCGAGCGCGGCCTGTCGATGGTCGACGGCGTCGTCCTGCTCGTGGACGCTTCCGAGGGCCCGCTGCCGCAGACCCGTTTCGTGCTGCGCAAGGCGCTCGCCGCCGAGCTGCCGGTGATCGTGGTCGTCAACAAGACCGACCGTCCCGACGCCCGCATCCAGGAAGTCGTCGACGAGACGCAGGACCTCCTGCTCGACCTCGCGTCGGACCTGGACGAGGAGGCCGCCAAGGCTGCCGAGCTCGTCCTCGAACTCCCGGTGCTCTACGCATCCGGCCGCGCCGGCGTGTGCTCCACCGAGCAGCCCGCCGACGGTCAGGTCCCGGACGCCGAGAACCTCGACGCCTTCTTCGACGTCCTGCTCGAGCACGTCCCGGCGCCCAAGGGCGATCCGGAGGCCCCGCTGCAGGCCCACGTCACCAACCTCGACGCCTCGGCCTTCCTCGGTCGACTGGCGCTCGTGCGTATCCACAACGGCACCCTCCGCAAGGGGCAGCAGGTGTCCTGGTGCCGCGAGGTCGACGGTGAGCCCGTCGTCGAGCGCGCCAAGATCACCGAGCTGCTCGCCACCGTCGGCGTCGATCGCGCCCCGGCCGAGTCCGCATCGGCCGGTGACATCGTGGCTGTCGCCGGTATGCCGGAGATCATGATCGGCGACACCCTCGCCGACCTCGAGAACCCGCAGCCGCTGCCGCGTATCACCGTCGACGAGCCGGCGATCTCGGTCACCATCGGCACCAACTCCTCGCCGCTGGCCGGTCGCGTGTCCGGTCACAAGCTGACCGCCCGCATGGTCAAGCAGCGCCTGGACACCGAACTGATCGGCAACGTGTCGCTGCGCGTGCTCGACATCGGCCGTCCGGACGCCTGGGAGGTCCAGGGACGTGGCGAGCTGGCCCTGGCCATCCTCGTCGAGCAGATGCGCCGTGAGGGCTTCGAGCTGACCGTCGGCAAGCCGCAGGTGGTCACCCGCAAGGTCGACGGCAAGGTGCAGGAGCCGTACGAGCACCTCACCATCGACGTCCCCGAGGAGTACCTCGGTGCGGTCACCCAGCTGCTGGCCGCCCGCAAGGGCCGCATGGAGCAGATGAACAACCACGGCACCGGCTGGGTTCGTATGGAGTTCATCGTGCCCTCGCGCGGTCTGATCGGTTTCCGTACCGACTTCCTCACCGAGACCCGCGGTACCGGCATCGCCAACGCCGTCTTCCAGGGTTACGACAGCTGGGCCGGCGAGATCCGCGCCCGCCACACCGGTTCGCTGGTGAGCGACCGTTCCGGCACCGTCACCCCGTTCGCGATGATCCAGCTCGCCGACCGCGGAACCTTCTTCGTCAACCCGGGCGACGACAGTTACGAGGGCCATGTCGTGGGCATCAACCCGCGCCAGGAGGACCTCGACATCAACGTCACCCGCGAGAAGAAGCTGACCAACATGCGGCAGTCCTCGGCCGACGTGATGGAGACGCTGGCCAAGCCGATGCAGCTCGATCTCGAGGGCGCCATGGAATTCTGTGCCGCCGACGAGTGTGTCGAGGTCACCCCCGAGGTCGTCCGAGTGCGTAAGGTTCACCTCGATTCGTCGACGCGTGCCCGTGAGCGCTCGCGGGCCAAGTCCCGGGACGCTGCGGTCAGCTGACCGCCGTGCCGGTCTCCCGCGCGAGCGGGGGACCGGCACTCGTCTGATCGACCGAGAAGCATCGTCATGGGGGTATCCGAGGTGAAACGCGCGAGGCCACAGGGTCGCGACGCCACGAACCGGACCCGGAGCCGTGTGCTCGGGTTGCTCTCGTGCGGCGCCGCCCTGCTCATCGCCCTGACGGCGTGCACGGCGGATCCGCCGCCGCCCGTCCGGGACACCGGTCCGCCGCCGACGCCGACCGAGTACCCCGTCGAGAAGACGGTCTTCGTGGCCACCGACTCGGTCGGTAACGGGTTCAACCCGCACATCGCGGCCGATCAGAACCCGGTGACCACCGCGGTCGCCGCGATGACGCTGCCGAGCGCCTTCTCGCCCGTGCAGACACCCGCCGGACCCGTCTGGGAGCTCCAGCGCCACTTCGTCACCTCCGCCGAGGTGACATCGCGGCAGCCGTTCACGGTCACCTACCGGATCCACACCGACGCCCAGTGGTCCGACGGTCTGCCGGTCACCGGCGACGACTTCAGCTACCTGTGGCAGCAGATGTCACGTCAGCCCAACGTGGTGGCCCCGGCCGGCTATCGCCTCATCGACTCCGTGCAGTCCCGCGAAGGCGGCAAGCTCGTCGAGGTGCGCTTCGAGCGGCCATATCCGGCCTGGCGCGAGCTGTTCACCGGTCTGCTGCCGAGTCACGTCCTCAAAGGCGCCCCGGCCGGCTTCCAGACCGGCATGGACACCGGCAAACCGGTGTCGGCCGGCCCGTACGCGATCGTCGGGATCGACAAGACCCGCGACGAGGTGCGGCTGGCCCGCAACGACCGCTACTGGGTGACGCCGCCGCGACTCGACCAGGTCGTCCTCCGCCGCGCAGGCAGCAACGCCCAGATGCTCGACTCGGTCCGGTCCGGCGACTCCGAGATCGTCGCCCTCGGCGCCTCACCGGCAACCGCCGCCGAACTGGCGGCCCTGCCCGGCCTGGAGACCGAACGCAGCCTCACCTCGCGGTCGCTGGGGATCAGTGTCAACGCCCGCACCGACGCGATGAGCTCGGTCGAGGTGCGGCGCGCGATCCTCGGTCTCGTCGACCCGCGGCTGACCACGTTCGCCGGTGCGGGGGACTGGATCGTCGAGCCGTACGCGAACACCGTCTTCGCGCCGTCCGACCCCGGCTACACGCCCGTCTCGCGGCCGCGTCCCGATCGTGCCGCGGTCGACGCACTCCTCGCCGACGCCGGATACCGCCGGGCGGACCCGGAGACGGCCGGAGAGACCTCTCCGGTCCCCGGACCGTCCACGGACGTACCGGCGCCGGGAACGCCCTCTGCGTCGGGCTCGTCCACGCCGTCGACCCCGGCTGCGACGCCGACCCCCGGTGCGGTGGAGGTCGCGAAGCTGCCCGAGGGTGTCCTGCCGTTCCAGAAGGACGGCCAGGATCTTCTCGTGCGCGTGGGCGCCGTCGCCGGAGACCCGCGCTCCACGTCGGCCGCGTCGAGTGTCGTCGACCAGCTCCGCGGCGCCGGAATCCGTGCGCAGGTGGTGACGATGCCGAACAGCGAGCTGTACGGCTCGGCGCTGACCCAGAAGCGCGTCGACCTCGTGGTCGGCTGGACCGGACTCGGTGTGCCGCCCGCCGCGTCGCTCGCGTCGCAGGTCGACTGCAACCAGCCCAAGCCGAGCACCGAGCCGTCGCCCGCCACGCCGCCGACGCCGACCAGCATCGCGCCGAGCGGTGGGGATGTCGGCGACAGCTACGCCAGCAACATCTCCGGTCTCTGCGATCCCACACTGATCGAACTCGCGCGCGACGCGATGTCCGAGGAGGACCCGATCTCGACGCTCAACGAGGCGGAGCCGCTGCTGGCCGCGCAGGCGATCTACATGCCGCTGTACCAGGATTCGATGGTCGTCGGCGTCACGCCCGAGGTGCGCGACGTGCCGCTCACCGGTCCGATCCAGGAGTCGATCTTCGGGACCGCGGTCAATTGGGAACTCTCGTGACCGACGCTCCTACCACCGCCGACCGGCGGCTGCTGCTCGTCCACGCCCATCCCGACGACGAGACGATCATGACCGGCGGGACCATCGCCCGCCACCTCGCCGAAGGCGTCGACGTGCGCGTCGTGACCTTCACCCTCGGTGAGGAGGGCGAGGTCATCGGTGACGAGTACGCACAGCTCGTCGCCGACGGCGGCGCCGACCAACTCGGCGGGTACCGCATCGCCGAGCTGACCCGAGCCCTCGCTGCACTGAGCCCGGCGGACGGGCCGACCCTGACGCCGCGCTTCCTCGGTGGGGCCGGCCGCTGGCGCGATTCCGGGATGGCCGGCGCACCGTCGGCGAATCACCCGCGCGCTCTCGTACAGGCACCGTTCGGCGAGCCGGTCGGCGTGCTGCTCGATCTGCTCCGCGACTTCGCCCCGCAGGTCGTCGTCAGCTACGACGCGTCGGGCACGTACGGCCACCCCGACCACAAGCTCGTCCATGAGGTCACCGCAGCCGCGGTTGCGCGTGCCCGGGAGGCCGGGGCGGGACCGGCGAAGCTGTACGAGTCGGTCACCGAGCGCAGCGCCCTGGAGAACGGGCTGGCGGCCGCACGGGCCGTGCCCGACGGGTGGCGCATGCCGCATCCGGGCGAACTCCCGAGCTACCCCGACGATCAGATCACCACCGAGATCGACGTGCGGGCGTACTACGCGCACAAGGTCGCCGGACTCGCCGCGCACGCCACGCAGGTGACCGTAGCGCCGTCGGGGACCGAGTACGCGCTGTCGAACAACATCCTGCAGCCGATCGTCGACCACGAGCACTTCATCCTCACCGATCACGATCCACGTCCGGCTCTCGACGGCAACCGGGAGACGGACCTCTTCGCCGGGATCGGATAGCGCGATGCCGGCGCTCGATCCGCACGTCCGTGACCGACTCCTCCTGGCGCTGCTGACCCTCGACGGTTTCGTGGTGGGCCTGCTCAGCGTGGCGTTCGCCTACCAGCGGTTCGGCGGGGTCGCGTTGCCCGTCGCAGCCCTGATCGGCGGTCTTCTCAACGCGGTGCTGCTGTGGCTGGCGGCCGGGTACACCTCGTCGCCGCTGCGCTATGCGCCGCTCGGCGCGTGGGGGCTCGTCGTCGTCATCGCCGGCGGCTTCCCGGGACCGGGTGGCGACGTCATCCTGACCACGTCGGGGAACTACCTGGTCCAGACCCTTTTCCTGTTCGTGCTGGGCGTCGGCCCGGCGGCCTTGCTCGGCTGGACCCACCGGCTCCCCGAGGCCGACGACTGACTTTCCCTGCCGCCGTTCCCTCGGGACGAAGGGCGATACCGAACGAGCGTTAGAGTGTGGGCATGGTTCTGCGCGCGTGGGCCGAAGACATCACGGCCCCGATCGAGCGCGTCACAGCGGCCCTGAGCCGTCTCCGTGACGACCCGACAGCCCTCGGCCCCGACGCCCTCGACGACGAGGGCTGGGTCGCGCTGCTGGGCGCCTCCGGTACCGGCCTGGAGGAACTGTGCGAACTCGCCGACACCGTCCGGGCCCGGGTCACCGACCCCGACACCCTGACCTTCGTCGTCAACCGCAATCTGGACACCGGGGTCGCCGCCCGCCTCATCTCGGATGCACGTCGTGCCGGCGAACCCGCGCTCGCCGATCTGGTCGGGGAGGCCGTGGAACTCGGCGCCACCGAGATCTGTATGCAGGGGCCGTTGCCCGCCGACCGGCCGGCCACCGACTACGTCCGCCTCGTCGAAGAGATCACCGGTGCGGCAGACGGTCTGCACCTCCACGCGTATCGCGCCGCGGAGATCGCCGACGGCGCGAGCCGGACCGGGGTGCCGATCGCCGAACATCTCGGTCGCCTGCGCGCCGCGGGCCTCGGTTCGATCCCCGGAACCGCCGCCCAGATCCTCGACGACACCGTCCGCGGATACCTGTCGCCGACGGGCTCGGCACCCGCCCGCGACTGGATCGAGGTCATCGAGGCCGCGCACGGTGCCGGCCTCTTCTCGACGGCCACCATCGTCTACGGGCATGTCGAGACCCCGCAGCAGCAGGTCGCGCATCTGCGCACGCTGCTCGGGATCCAGCGCCGCACGGGCGGATTCACCGAGCTGATCCTCATGCCGATGGTCGCCACCAACACGCCGCCGCACCTGACCGCCGCCGCGACGTCGACCGCCTCGCAGCGGGAGACCCGCGCGCTGCACGCCGTCGCCCGGTTGATGTCCGTCGGTCTCATCGACCACGTCCAGGTGGCCTGGACCAAGCTGGACCCCGACACCGTGGATCTGCTGTTGCGCGGCGGCGCCGACGACATCGGCGGCCTGCTGCTCGACGGCCGGCTCATGCCGGATGCCGGTCCGGAGGTAGGCCGCGTCCTCGACGTCGACACCCTCGTCGCCATCGCCGACCGCGCCGGTCGCGCACCGCGTCAGCGCACCACCCGCTATGCCGAGCCGGAAGCCGATCGGCTGATCCCGATCCCGCAGGTACGTTCGTGACGGTGACGACGACGCAGGGGGGTGAGCGGGTGGACATCGACACGGTGCCCGACGTCGATGTCGCCATCATCGGTGCCGGCTTCGCCGGCCTCGGGATGGCCACGCAGCTCGCCCGTCGCGGCCGCGAATCCTTCGTCGTCCTCGAACGTGCCGACGCGGTCGGCGGCACCTGGCGCGACAACGTCTACCCCGGCATCGCCTGCGACATCCCCGCGCACCTGTACTCGTTCTCGTTCCGCCCGCCGGCCGACTGGGCGTCGAGGTACCCGAGCGGCCACGAGATCCGCGACTACCTCGAGCAGACCGTCGCCGACGAGGGTCTCGCCGAGCACATCCTGCTGAATTGTGAACTGCGGCAGGCCGCCTGGGATGAAGCCGCGGCCCGCTGGACGATCACCGCCGGGACCGCGGACGGGGCCGGCCGGACGTTCCGCGCGCGCAGTCTCGTCCTCGCCGTCGGCCGGCTGTCGGAGGCGAAGATCCCCGACATCGAGGGTCTCGGAGAATTCCCCGGTCAGGTCGTCCACACGGCCGCCTGGCACGACGACGTGGCCGTCGCCGGTGCCCGGATCGGTGTCGTGGGAACCGGCGCCTCGGCCGTGCAGCTCATCCCGCACCTGGCCGACGCCGCCGAGGAGCTCGTCGTGTTCTGTCGGACCGCGCCCTATGTGGTGCCGCGCGAGGACCGCCGGTACACGGCCGACGAACGCGCCGCGCTGCTCGATCCCGAGGTCGCCGGCGAGGTTCGCCACCGGCTTCTCACCGAGGCCGACGGGGCGTTCCGCCAGCGGCTCGGCCTCCATCCCGACATCGACGAGATCCGGGCTCGTGCCCGCAACCATCTCCACGAACAGGTCGACGATCCGGAGCTGCGTGACCTCCTGACCCCGGATTACGAGATCGGCTGCAAGAGAATCCTTCTCAGCGACGATTTCTATCCGGCACTGCAGCGGACGAACGTGGTGTTCGAGCCGAGCGCGCTGGAGTCGATCACCGAGTCGAAGGCCACCGCGCGCAGCGGACGCACCTTCGATCTCGACGTGCTCGTCATGGCAACAGGATTCGAGTCCGCCCGTCCGCCGGCCGCGAGCCGGGTCGTCGGCCGTGCAGGACTGCGTCTGTCGGAGCACTGGTCGTCGGGCATGACCTCGTACGCGTCGACCGTCGTCAGCGGCTTCCCCAACATGTTCGTCCTCGACGGGCCGAACGCCGCGCTCGGCCACAATTCGGCGATCTACATGATCGAGACGCAACTCGACTACGTGCTCGGTGCGCTGGAGTTCATGGGCGACACCGAGATCCGGGCGCTGGAGGTCTCCGCGGAGGCCGAGGCCGCCTACACCCGCGAGATCGACGAACGCAGTGCGTCGACGGTGTGGCTGACCGGTTGCGACAGTTGGTATGTCGACCCGGAGAGCGGCCGGCTGACGCTGCTGTGGCCGGGGACGGCGGCGTCGTTCCGAGAACGCAACGGCACCTTCGATCCCGCGCCCTATCTGACCATCACCGATTCTCCGGAGGGGGAACGATGACCGACCTCAGCATCCCCACCGTGCGCACCGGCCAGGCGGAAGACGCCGCCGCGGAACGTCCTTCGCGTGAGGCGATCGATGCCGCCCTGGCCGCCGCCGAGGCCCGTGAGCCGATCGACATCGACCAGGCCGTCACGTTGCTCTCCTGTGCGGGTGACGATCTCGTGCGTCTGCAGTCCATCGCCGGCGAGATCCGCGACGAGGGATTGGCCGCGGTCGGTCGCTCCCGGCAGGTCACCTACTCGCGCAAGGTGTTCATCCCGCTGACCCGCCTGTGCCGCGATCGGTGCCACTACTGCACCTTCGTGACCGTGCCCGGCAAACTCGCCCGCGCCGGCGAAGGGTTGTACCTCGAACTGGACGAGGTCGTCGACCTCGCCCGCCGCGGAGCCGAACTCGGTTGCAAGGAGGCCTTGTTCACGCTCGGCGACCGCCCCGAGGACCGGTGGCCGGAGGCCCGCGAATGGCTGGCCGCGCGTGGCTATTCGTCGACCCTCGACTACGTCCGTGCGGCCGCCGTGGCCGTGCTGACCGAGACCGGCCTGCTGCCGCACCTGAATCCCGGGGTGATGAGCCTCGAGGAGCTGCTGCACCTGCGGCCGGTGGCCCCGTCGATGGGCATGATGCTCGAGACCACGTCGCGTCGGCTCTTCACCGAGAAGGGGCAACCGCACTACGGCAGCCCGGACAAGGACCCCCTGGTCCGGATGCAGGTTCTGCGCGACGCCGGTGCCGCGCGCGTCCCGTTCACGACCGGCATCCTCGTCGGGATCGGCGAATCGCTGTACGAGCGAGCCGAATCCCTGCTCGCCATAGCGGAGGTGCAGGCCGCCGGCGGTCACATCCAGGAGGTGATCGTGCAGAACTTCCGGGCCAAGCCCGACACCGCGATGCGATCCACCCCCGACGCGGAGATGAGCGAGTTCCTGGCGGCGGTCGCCGTCGCGCGGATCGTGCTCGGACCCCACATGCGCGTCCAGGCACCGCCGAACCTGGTGTCGCCGGCCGAATGCGCCGCACTGATCGCGTCCGGCATCGACGACTGGGGCGGGGTGTCGCCGCTGACCCCCGACCACGTGAACCCCGAACGCCCCTGGCCCAACCTGGATGCACTCGCCGCCCGGACCGCCGAGTCGGATTTCGTTCTCACCGAACGCATCACGGCCCAGCCGACGTACGTGCTCGACGCCGAGGACTGGATCGACCCGGCCCTCACGCACCACGTCGCCGCGCTGGCCGACCCGGAGACCGGACTCGCCGTCGACACCCGCCCCGCGCCGCGGCCCTGGCCGGCCGTCGCCTGACCTCGATACGTCCCTCGGCTATCGCCTCGGGTCACTCGGCCGGCGGGAGTGGCGCCGCGCCCTGCTGCTGGTTGAGCGGGGCGAGGGGGGCCGTTTGTCCTGCTGGTTGAGTAGGTGACGAGCGCAGCGAGGAGCCGTATCGAAATCAGCGCAACACAGCCGCGAGCGCCTCGTACCCGCCGATTACGTCGGTCGCGCGATGGAGTCCGAGGTCCTGCAATGCCGCCGCGGCGAGACTCGACGTGTAGCCCTGCTGGCACAGGATGATCCAGCGCACGTCGTGGTCGACGGCCTCGGGAATCCGGGCGTCGCTGGCGGGATCGCATCGCCACTCGAGGACGTTGCGCTCGATGACGAGCGCCAGGTCCGTCTCGCCCTCTTGCGCGCGCTGGGCGGCCGGTCGGATGTCGACGAGGATCGCCCCGGCCTCGAGTTCGGCGGGGACCGACGCGGCGTCGACGCGCTGCAGTCGTGAGCGTGCCTCGGCGAGCACGTCGTCGATGGTGCGCGGAGTCGGCTTGTCGCTCATTCGGGTTCGTCGGTCAGGACCGTGCGGGTACGACGCAGGTGGCCGGCGTCGGCCACCTCGTAGTAGGACATCGCGGTGAGCGGCGGGGAGTAGGCGTGGACGCTGAGCGTCGGCCCGGCCACCTGGATCGTCGGGTTCTTCACGACGTCGTGGACCCACCCGAGAGGGAAGGCGGCCTGGTCGCCGGCGTCGAGGACACGCACGGCCAGATCGTCCCCCGTCCAGTGGTACTCCCGCAAGGAGCCCGAGAGGACGGTCAGCGCGCCGAGCGAGCCGGCGTGGTCATGTAGTTCGGTGGCCTCGCCGGCCGTCCAGCTTATGAGCCAGACGTCGAGGTCGTCGTCGGCGTAGAGGCGCGTCGACCAACGGCGCGAGGTGTCCCATTCGGCGGGGAGCAGGGCGTCGTGCCGGCCGTCGAGGACATCGGCGACACCCTGGTCGGTGATGCGCAGCAGGTCGGCGGGACGCAGATGCGTCGGCAGGTGGGTCCGCGGGCGCGGTGTGTCGGCGACCGCCCGGGTCCGGGTCAGGGGAGTGACGTTCTGCGAGCGGAGAGAGGCCGACGTGGTGCGGGCAAGGGTCGAGGTCATGACGGAATCCTTGAAGGGGAGTGAATGTGCGGGTCGGGAGCCGGTGATCAGCGACAGCACATACACATGACCCGCGACGCCGGCTCGAGCCCCGACACAGCCCACAGGCTGGTGCGAGGGCGGCCCACAGCGACCGGATTCACGACGAACATGCCGCCGAGGATGCCTCGTCACTCACCGTTTGTCGAGAATTGACGGCACGCTGAGCGAAAGTCGGGCTTCACATCGTCGTATCTCTGTCGGTATGGCCGGCGCCTGCTAGGGGTCCAGGCCGCCGTTGATGTGATTCTCGGCACAACAGGGCATTCTGCGTGCTCTGTAGCCGGGGGTGATTTCGTCGTGGGTACCACCGGGGCGGATACTCTGGGTTGCGGTTCGACCAGCCCTCGGACCGCAACCGGCGCCGACGCCGGAGAGTCGTTCGACGCCGAACTGCTCATCCGCCTCGCGCCGACAACGATCTTCCCTAGCGAAGGAGTGAGTGGTGACCTACATCATCGCGGAGCCTTGCGTCGATGTCCTGGACAAGGCTTGCGTGGAGGAATGCCCCGTCGACTGCATCTACGAGGGTGGACGCATGCTCTACATCCAGCCGGATGAGTGCGTCGACTGTGGTGCGTGCGAGCCGGTGTGCCCGGTCGAGGCGATCTTCTACGAGGACGATGTCCCGGATGAGTGGGAACCCTACGTCAGCGCCAACGCCGACTTCTTCGACGATCTCGGCTCGCCCGGCGGCGCGAGCAAGGTCGGCAAGACCGACGCAGACCCGGCCTTCATCAAGGGCCTGCCGCCCATGAACGAAGACGACTGACGCCCGACGGCTCCCCGTTCTTCGAAGAAGCCCCCGGACGGATAGGACTGGCCCCGCAGTGAGCATCCCCACCTCTCGCGCAGCAGCGCCGCTGCGTGTGTCGGCGACGCGCGTGAGCGGTCGGCTGCCCGATTTCCCGTGGGACACCCTCGCGGGTGCCAAGGCCACGGCGCAGTCCCATCCCGACGGCATCGTCGACCTGTCGGTCGGCACGCCGGTCGACCCGGTGCCGGAGCTCATCCGGAACGCGCTGGCCGACGCGTCCGGATTCCCGGGGTACCCGACGACCATCGGCACCACCGAACTGCGTGAGGCCGCTGCCGAGTCGCTCACCCGGCGCCACGGCGTGACGAACCTCGATCAGTCGGGCATCCTGCCGGTCATCGGCACCAAGGAGGCGATCGCCGGCCTCGCGTCGACCTTCGGCCTCGGCCCGGGCGACGACGTGGTGATCCCCGAGGTCGCCTACCCGACCTATGAGGTCAGTGCACTGCTGGCCGGTGCTCGCGCGATCCGGGCCGACTCGACCGTCGCTCTCGGCCCGATGAACCCGGCGCTGATGTTCATCAACTCTCCGTCGAACCCGACCGGCAAGGTCCTCGGCGTCGACCACCTGCGCAAGGTGGTGGGCTGGGCGCGCGAACGCGGGACCGTCGTGGTGTCCGACGAGTGCTACCTCGGGCTGAGCTGGGAGGGCGAGCCGCTCTCGATCCTCGACCCCCGCGTCTGCGACGGTGACCACACCGGTCTGCTCGCGGTGCACTCGCTGTCGAAGATCTCCAACCTCGCGTCGTACCGGGCCGGTTTCTTCGCCGGCGACGCCGAACTCATCGCCGAACTGCTCGCGGTCCGCAAGCATGCCGGCTTCATGCTGCCCTTCCCGATCCAGGGGGCGATGACCGCCGCACTCCGCGACGACGCCCACGTCGACGAGCAGCGGGAGCGCTACGCAGCCCGGCGTCGGACATTGCTCGCCGCGATCGAGGCGGCCGGTTTCCGCGTCGACCACTCCGAGGCCGGCCTGTACCTCTGGGCCACCCGCGACGAGCCGTGTCGCGACACCGTCGCCTGGCTCGCCGAGCGCGGAATCCTCTGCGCCCCCGGCGATTTCTATGGTCCGGCCGGGGAGAAGCACGTCCGCATGGCGCTCACCGCCACCGACGAACGCATCGCCGCCGTGGCCGCGCGCCTGGCCGGCTAGGCGTCTCGGCGGTCAGCCCCGCCCGCTCTTGCTCTGCAACCGCTCGATCTCTTCCGACGCCTGGGCCTTGGTGAGGTCGGCGGAGATGGTCTCGCCCGCCTCGCGGGCCAAGGTGTCGAGATAACTGCGCTGTGCGCCGGTCATCGGCTCGTCGCCGGTCACCCAGTCGTCGGGATCCTTCTCGGTGCTGTTGCCGGCCCCGGCGCCGAGGACGTCTTCGCCGCCCGGCGTCGAACTGCTGTTCGATGTACTCATGGCTCCACAGTACGAGTCATCCGGTGATCCGGCCACCTGCCCGCGCGTGACCCGCGGCGGAAACCCTCCACAAATGGCCGAACCCAGCACCTTGTCGGTGCTGGGTTCGGCCAAAAGGGGTGGGTCTGCAGTCGACCTCAGTTGTGCTTGTGCAGCGCCTCGTTGAGTGCGATGCCGTCGCCCTTCCACGGCACGACCTCGACCGCACCGGTCAGGCTGTTGCGACGGAACAGCAGGTTCGACTGGCCCGCCAGGTCGCGTGCCTTGACCTGGGTGCCGTCCGGGCCGGTCACCTTGGTGCCGGCGGTGACGTACAGGCCGGCCTCGATGACGCAGTCGTCGCCGAGCGGGATGCCGCAGCCGGCGTTCGCGCCCAGCAGGCAACGCTTGCCGAGGGAGATGATCTCCTTGCCACCGCCGGAGAGCGTGCCCATGGTCGACGCGCCGCCGCCGATGTCGGAACCGTCGCCGACGACGACGCCCGCCGAGATGCGACCCTCGACCATCGACGCCCCGAGGGTGCCGGCGTTGAAGTTCACGAAGCCCTCGTGCATCACGGTGGTGCCGGCGGCCAGGTGGGCGCCGAGACGGATCCGGTCGGCGTCACCGATGCGGACGCCGCCGGGGACGACGTAGTCGACCATGCGGGGGAACTTGTCGATCGAGTACACGGTCACCGGGCCGCGGGCGCGCAGCTTGGCGCGCACCGATTCGAAGTTCTCGATCGCGCACGGGCCGTGGTTGGTCCAGGCGACGTTGGCGAGCAGCCCGAACATGCCCTCGAGGTTCGCGCCGTGCGGCTCGATGAGGCGGTGGGAGAGCAGGTGGAGTCGGAGATAGACGTCGTAGGCGTCGACCGGGGCGACCGACAGGTCGGCGATGCCGGTGCGGACCGCGATGGTCTTGACGCCGCGGGCCTCGTCGACACCGACCAGTTCGCGCAGTTCCGCCGGCGTCGACTCCTCGTCGAGGACGACGGTCTCGGCGGTCTCGACACCGTCGAGCTCGGGTGCGGGGAACCAGACGTCGAGCACGACTCCCGGAGTCGACCCCCCGTCGATCACGGTTGCGATGCCAGTTGCGTGTGCGCCAGTAGTTGTCACGAGACCCGAGTCTAGGTGATCGACCGCGGTGTACGACGCCGTGCCTCCTGCCGCCCTCCGCCGGTCACGCTCCGGGGCCGACGGGTGCCCGTCCGTCATCCGAACGGCGCAAAGTCCTGGTGGGAGCGTGTTCGGCACTCGTATCGTCGCAGCCATGACCGGCCACGACCGACCTTCGACCTCCGCCCCGCGGCGTCGGCGGCGCCTGCCCTGGGTGCTCGGCGGCGTGGGCCTGCTGGTCGTGGTCGCTGTCGCGGTCGCCGCGGTGATCTTCCAGCCGTGGCTGATCTTCGTCGACACCGAGGTCGACGACGAGATCCCGGTCGCGGTGACGCCGTCGACGTCCCGGGACGGTCGACCGCCGGCCGCGCCCGCCGTGCTGTCCGAGGGGCGGATGATCAGTCACGAACATCCGACCTCGGGGACCGTGACGATCATCGAGAAGCCGGATGGGTCAAGGGTTCTCGCGATCGAGAGCCTCGACACCACCACCGGGCCCGACGTCCACGTGTGGCTGTCGCAGGCCGAGGTGGTCGAGGGCTTCAGCGGCTGGCGCACCGCCGCCGGTCCGCCCCACGTCGACCTCGGGATGATCAAAGGCAACAAGGGCAACCAGGTCTACGAGATCCCCGCAGACGTCGACCTCGCCGCCTATCCCGCGGTGTTCCTGTGGTGCGTGAAGTTCAGCGTCTCGTTCGGCGCAGCGGAACTGATCGCACCGCCCACCGACTGACCCCGCTACGGTTGATCGCGTGAGCACCGCACTTGACCTCGCCGCCGATCCCGTCGAACTGACCGCCGCCCTCGTCGACATCGAGAGCGAGTCGCGCAACGAGTCGGCCATCGCCGACGCGGTGGAAGCTGCACTGCGGGAGCAGACGACGGGCTTCGAGATCCTCCGGCACGGCAATCGGGTGCTCGCCCGTACCAACCGGGGGAAGGAGCAGCGCGTCATCCTGGCAGGACACCTCGACACCGTGCCCGTCGCCGGCAACCTGCCCTCGCGACGCGAGACGCATCCCGAGGAGGGCGACGTCCTGCACGGCTGCGGCGCCGTCGACATGAAATCGGGCGACGCGGTGTTCCTGCATCTTGCCGCGACACTCGAGGATCCGGCCCACGACCTGACGCTGATCTTCTACGACTGCGAGGAGATCGCCGCCGAGTTCAACGGCCTCAACGACATCGAGCGGGAACTGCCGGAGTGGCTCGCCGGTGACGTCGCGATCCTCGGCGAACCCACCGCCGGTCTCATCGAGGCGGGTTGTCAAGGGACGCTGCGGGTTAGGCTCGCGACGTCGGGAACGCGATCGCACTCGGCCCGCTCGTGGATGGGCGACAACGCGATCCACAAGCTCGGGGGAGTGCTGACCACCCTGGCCGCCTACGAGGCGCGCCGCGTCGACATCGACGGGTGCGAGTACCGCGAGGGACTCTCGGCGGTCGGGCTCGCCGGAGGTGTCGCGGGCAACGTCATCCCCGACGCCGCGCACGTCGACGTGAACTTCCGATTCGCCCCGGACCGGTCCGTCGAGCAGGCCCTCGATCATGTCCGCGAGGTCTTCGCGGCCGACCTCGCCGACGGCACGGTCACCCTCGAGGTCACCGACGCCGCGGCCGGCGCGCTGCCCGGCCTGGCACATCCGGCGGCAGCCGCTCTCGTCGAGGCCGCGCAGGGACGCTTCCGCGCGAAATACGGGTGGACCGACGTCTCGCGGTTCTCGGCCCTCGGCATCCCGGCGGTGAACCTCGGCCCCGGCGACCCCAATCTCGCGCATCGCCGCGACGAGCGGGTCCCGGTCGAGCAGATCCGCACGGTCACCGAACTGCTGCGCGCCTACCTGTCCTGAGTCGGTCCGACCCTGTCCTGAGTCGGTTCAGCGCGGTCGGGGAGGGGCGTCACACGCTGCTAGCGTGACCTGCATGTCGACGAATCCGGAACCTCCTGCGCACGATCCCGCCGCAGACGACGTCTACTACGTCGGGCCGATCCGAATCCGGCCGGAACAGCGGGGCAAGACGACCGACCGGCGTCTGCTCGAGTGGGTCGACCCGCGTGACCCGGAGAGCCGTGCCGAACGCACCATGCGCGACTCGTGGCGCGTGCTGCGCATCCAGTCGGAGTTCGTCGCCGGGTTCGACGCCATGAGCGGCGTCGCCGAGGCGGTGACCGTGTTCGGGTCCGCGCGTCTGAAGCCGGACTCGCCGGAATATGCCCTCGGGGTGAGGGTGGGTCGAGCGCTCGGTGAGGCCGGCTATGCGGTCATCACCGGCGGCGGACCCGGCGCGATGCAGGCGGCGAACCAGGGCGCGCACGAGGCCGGCGCCCAGTCGATCGGCCTGAACATCGAGCTGCCCTTCGAGCAGGGCCTCAACCCGTGGGTCGACCTCGGCATGAACTTCCGCTACTTCTTCGTCCGCAAGACGATGTTCGTGAAGTACGCGCAGGCCTTCGTCTGCCTGCCCGGCGGTATGGGCACGCTCGACGAGCTGTTCGAGGCGCTCACCCTGGTGCAGACCAAGAAGGTGGTGCGATTCCCGATCGTGCTGGTGGGCAGCGACTTCTGGGGCGGACTTCTCGACTGGATGCGCGACGTGCTCGCCGCGCGCGGCATGATCTCGCCCGATGACCTCGACCTGCTGACCGTCGTCGACGACCCCGACGACGTCGTCGCAGCGATCGAGGCGGCCGCCCCGACGCAGCCCGGCGTGAACCCGCCTGGAGTCGATGGCACGATTGCCCGGTGAGTGCCGTCTGTGTCTACTGTGCGTCCGGTCCCGTCGAACAACGCTTCCTCGATCTCGCCACCGAGGTGGGGGCGGCGCTCGCAGGCGCGGGCCACACCGTCGTCTCCGGCGGTGGCAACGTCTCGATGATGGGTGCGCTGGTCACGTCGGCGCGCGCGGCGGGCGGCCACACCATCGGCATCATCCCGAAGTCGCTGATCGAGCGCGAGGTCGCCGACCTCGGGTCCGACGAACTGGTCATCACCGAGACCATGCGTGAACGCAAGCGCCTCATGGACGAGCGCGCCGACGGTTTCATCACGCTCCCCGGGGGTATCGGAACCCTGGAGGAGTTGTTCGAGACCTGGACGGGCGGGTACCTGGGCATGCACGAGAAGCCGGTGGTCATGCTCGATCCGTTCGATTTCTACGCGCCGCTCCTAGGCTGGCTGCGAGAGTTGTCGACGAGCGGATTCGTCTCCCAGCGATCGTTGGATCGACTGCTGGTCACGGCCTCCGTCGACGAGGCGATCGAGTTGGCGACACAGCGGTGGGAACTTCCTACCGGCCGGTAAGGTAGCGCGGTGAGTGCGCGGGGCACTCAACGACGCCCAGCGGAGAGCGGAGGCCACATGTCCCCAGAGACCCAGCCCAAGGACGTCCAGTCGGACTCGACGACGAACGGTTCGAACCAGGACACGGTGAAGACGGTCGGAGTGGGGGATCTTTTGCGCGGCGTGGTGAAGATGGCGCCACACGCGACCGGGATGATCAAGCACGCGCCTGGACTCATCCGCCGCCCGCCGGAGGCGAAGAAGACGATCGGCTCGGTCTTCCAGAAGCTGGCACACGCTCATCCGGACCGTCCGTTTGTCCGGTTCGAGGGCCGCACGACCACCTACGGTGAGGCCAATCGCCGTGTGAACCGTTATGCCGCAGTCCTTTCCGAGGCCGGCGTCGGCAAGGGTGACGTCGTCGCCCTGCTCTCCAAGAACAACACCACCGATCTGCTGCTGATGCTGGCGACGGTGAAGCTCGGCGCGATCGCCGGGATGCTGAACTACAACCAGCGCGGGGACGTCCTCGAGCACTCGGTGAAGCTGCTCGGGGCCGAGGTCCTCGTCCACGATCCGGACTGTGCCGAGGCCTTCGAGTCGATCCCGGAATCGGCGTTGCCCCAGCACGTCTATGACTTCGCCGAGTTCGACGCCGCCGCCGAGGACAAGCCGGACACCGATCCGGAGATCACCGCGCAGCTGCCGGCCTCGACGAAGGCCTTCTACATCTTCACCTCGGGTACCACCGGCATGCCCAAGGCCAGCGTGATGAGCCACAACCGGTGGCTGGCCAGCTATTCCGGAATCGGCGGTCTCGCGGTCCGCCTGCGCCACAGCGACACCATGTACGTGCCGCTGCCGCTCTACCACAACAACGCACTGTCGGTCTCGCTGTCGTCGGTGCTGGCGTCGGGCGCATGTTTCGCGATCGGCAAGTCGTTCTCGGCGTCGAAGTTCTGGGACGACGTGATCCTCAACCGCGCCACGGCCTTCTGCTACATCGGCGAACTGTGCCGCTACCTGCTGGCGCAGCCGGAGAAGCCCACCGACCGGCAGCATTCGGTCCACACCGTCGTGGGTAACGGGATGCGCCCCGACATCTGGGACGAATTCCGCGAGCGGTTCGGCGTGGACCGCGTCGTCGAGTTCTACGGCGCCAGCGAGCTCAACCTCGCCTTCGTCAACGCCTTCACCGTCGACAAGACGGCTGGCTTCTGCCCGCTGCCGTACAAGATCGTCGAGTACGACGAGGAGGGCAACCCGAAGCGCAACTCCGAGGGCCGGCTGACCGAGGTCGGCAAGGGCGGCACGGGTCTGTTGCTCGCGCAGATCTCCAATCGGGTGCCGGTCGACGGCTACACCGACGAGGAGGAGACCGAGAAGAAGATCGTCCGCGATGCCTTCAAGAAGGGCGACGCGTACTTCAACTCGGGTGACCTCGTCCGCGATCAGGGCTTCGCGCACATCTCCTTCGTCGACCGTCTCGGCGACACCTTCCGCTGGAAGGGCGAGAACGTGGCCACCACCGAGGTCGAGGGTGCGGTCGATTCCTACGACGCGGTGGCCCAGTCGGTGGCCTACGGCGTCGAGGTGCCCGGCACCGACGGCCGCGCCGGGATGGTGGCGATCAAGCTGCGCGACGGTGCCGACCTCGAGCCGAAGCGGCTCGCCGAACACCTCAACAAGGCGCTGCCGTCCTACGCGGTGCCGCTGTTCGTGCGGATCGTGGACGACTTCGAGCAGACCTCGACGTTCAAGAACCGTAAAGTCGAACTCCGTAAGGAAGGTTATGCCGACGTCGAGGCCGATTCGGTCTACGTTCTGGTCGGCAAGGAGAAGGGCTACGTGGAGTTCTACGAGGATTACCCCGACGACGTGGCGGCAGCCAAGGTCCCCAAGGGATGACCGTTTCGCCGACCCTGTGTGGTCGTCCGGTGGCTACCGACCGCGCGCTGGTCATGGCGATCGTCAACCGCACTCCTGATTCCTTCTACGACCGTGGCGCCAGCTTCGACGACACCGCCGCACAGCGTCGCGTCGACCAGGTGGTCGCCGAAGGTGCCGACATCATCGATGTCGGCGGGGTGAAGGCAGGGCCCGGCGAAGAGGTCGACGCGACCACGGAGGCGGCTCGCGTGGTGCCGATGATCTCGTGGATCCGCGACCGCCACCCGGATGTGCTGATCAGCGTCGACACCTGGCGCAGCGAGGTCGCCGACCAGGCGTGCGCGGCGGGCGCCGATCTCATCAACGACACATGGGCCGGATTCGACCCCGAGGTGGTCGCAGTGGCGGCCGAACGCGGCGCGGGGATCGTGTGTTCGCACACCGGCGGCGCCGTCGTCCGGACCCGCCCGCACCGGGTCTCCTACGGCGATTCGGTCGACGCGGTGGTGGCCGATGTGCTCGCCGAGGTGACCCGGGCAGCGGAACGGGCCCTGGCAGCAGGCGTACATCGAGACGCGATCGTTATCGACCCGACGCACGATTTCGGCAAGAACACTCACCACGGGCTCGCTCTGTTACGCCGTGTGAAAGATCTTGTTAATACAGGCTGGCCGGTGCTGATGGCGCTCAGCAACAAAGATTTTGTGGGGGAGACTCTGGGTACAGACCTGGAGCAACGGTTGGAGGGAACTCTCGCCGCGACCGCTCTGGCCGCCGCCCAAGGCGCCCGGATCTTTCGCGTACACGAGGTCGCCGCCACCCGTCGTGTGGTCGACATGGTCGCTGCCATTGCGGGAACGAGACCGCCCGCCCGAACAGTCAGGGGACTTGCATGACCAAGCAGAAGCGACGTAACCCCATCAGTCGCGACAAGGCCGCCGTGTGGCCGACGCCGGCCGAGGCGCTCGGTACCAAGCGGCAGTGGTCGGCGACGCACACCTGGGAACAGCCGGATTGGACCATCGACGAACTCGTCGCCGCCAAGGACGGCCGCACCGTCTCGGTGGTGCTCCCAGCGCTGAACGAGGAGGAGACCGTCGCCGACGTGATCGCCTCGATCATGCCGCTGTACGGCACGCTCGTCGACGAACTGATCGTCCTGGACTCGGGCTCCACCGATGCCACCGCCGAGCGTGCACTCGCCGCCGGCGCGCAGGTCATCAGCCGCGAAGAGGCGGTACCCGAACTCGAACCCGTCAAGGGCAAGGGTGAGGTGCTGTGGCGTTCGATCGCCGCGACCACCGGCGACATCATCGCCTTCGTCGACTCCGACCTCATCGACCCCGACCCGATGTTCGTGCCGAAGATGCTCGGCCCGCTCCTGGTGAACCCGGAGATCCATCTGGTGAAGGGCTACTACCGCCGCCCGCTGCGGACCGGCGGCACCCAGGACGCCAACGGCGGCGGTCGCGTCACCGAACTCGTCGCCCGCCCGTTGCTGGCCTCTCAGAAGCCCGACCTCACCGCGGTCCTGCAGCCGCTCGGCGGTGAGTACGCCGGCACCCGCGAGATGCTGTCGTCGGTGCCGTTCGCGCCCGGCTACGGCGTGGAGATCGGTCTCCTCATCGACACCTACGACCGGTACGGTCTCGCCGGTATCGGCCAGGTCAATCTCGGCGTGCGCACCCACCGCAACCGTCCGCTCATCGAACTCGGCGTCATGAGCCGGCAGATCGTCGGCACGCTCATGCGGCGATGCGGCATCGAGGACTCCGGTGTCGGACTCACCCAGTTCACCGCCGAGTCCGACGGCTCGTTCACCCCGCACACCACCGAGGTCTACCTCGAGGACCGTCCGCCGATGAACAGCCTTCGCTCCGTCGACGCCAAGGTGATGGCCTCATAACGGCTGCGTGAGCAACCGACCACTTCTCGACTCCGGCGACACCGTGACACGCCCTTGGCGTGGCGCAGTGTCGCCGGAGTCGAGAAGTGGTCGAATCGCCCGACGGGGCGGCCAGGTGCCGCGGGGGCCGCCCGACGCCGGTCTGTCAGGATGGGACGTATGCAGACCCTGCTGCTGTACCTGCTGATCATGGCGCTCGTCGCCGGGGCAGTGTTCGCCATCGTCTGGTTCGTCTTCGGGCGCGGGGAGGAACTGCCCCCGGTCGAACCCGACACCACACTCACCCGTCTGCCGACGGTCGGGATCAGCGGCGACGACGTCCGGGCGCTGCGCTTCATGCAGACGTTCCGGGGCTACAAGCAGTCCGAGGTCGACTGGGCGCTGGCGCGTCTCGCGCGCGAGGTCGACGACCTCCGAACGGTCATCGCGCGCCTCCGTGAGCGCGAGTCCGGGACACATGTGACCCCCGCCACGACAGGCGTTCCCGACGCTGCCGCAGGGGATGCCGACAACCCCGAGAACGCCCGGGATCAGGCGGTTTACGACGATCCGGACCCCAAACCCGCCACGCGCGAAGCAGGTCCGTCAATCACCTTCGACAGGTGATCGGAACACGTCGGAACAGTGCTTGTGTCGCGCACTCGCATTCGATTGAGACGACGACACGTATCATGTTCAAAGCAGGGACACTGTGAAGGGAGCTTGAGAATGGCGGCAATGAAGCCACGTACTGGGGACGGCCCCCTCGAAGCGGCCAAGGAAGGGCGTGGAATCGTTGTCCGGATTCCGATCGAGGGCGGAGGTCGCCTCGTCGTCGAGTTGACCGCCGACGAAGCCGCCGCACTGGGTGAGGAACTCCGCGGGGTCACCGGCTGAACGGAGATCTCGCCGACGTCGTCGAGCTGCTTCGATGCCCGGTGTGTGCCGGGCCTTTCGAGACCGCGCCGCCCGGGACCGGGCACGACGAGACTTCCCCGGCAGCAGCCGGGTCCAGGCCGTCGCCGCGTGGAGGATCACTCCGCTGCGGTGACGGTCATTCCTTCGACATCGCCAAACAGGGTTATGTCTCACTGCTCGACGGACGTTCGGGCTCGCTGCGTGCCGACACCGCGGCCATGGTCGCGGCCCGCGCACGTGTCCACGAAGCCGGCTTCTTCATCCCGGTTCTGGACGCGGTGGCCGAACGGACACGCGAATTCGGTGCCGGTGTCGACAAACCCGTCGTCCTGGACGCGGGAGCCGGTGGGGGCCACTACCTTCGCGCCGCGGTGACTGCCCTCGCCGACGCATCGCCCTCGATCGAGGCACGCGGCATCGGTATCGACCTCTCCAAGTTCTGTGCGCGGGCGATCTCGCGCGGCACTCCGAGCCACGCGGCGGTCGTCGCCGACATCTGGCGCGGCCTACCGATCGCCGATGACGCTGCCACCGTTGCGCTCTCGGTGTTCGCGCCGCGCAATGCCGCAGAGTTCGCGCGGATACTGCAGCCCGGCGGAGGCCTCGTGGTCGTCAGCCCGGCCGCAGACCATCTCGCCGAGATCATCGAGCCGATGCAGATGCTGAGCGTCGACTCCGGCAAATCCGAACGGCTGCAGGCCACTTTCGCCGACGGTTTCGAGGTCGTCGACTCGTCGCCGGTCCGTTCCGTTCTCCAACTCGACGCACAGACCGTCGGTGACCTCGTCGCGATGGGCCCGTCGGCCTTCCACGCCGAGGACGCCGACATCCGCTCACGTGCCGCGGAATTCGTCGGCGACGGCAGGGTCGAGGTGACGCTGTCGGTCGTCGTCACGACCTGCCGGCCGGTCGCCGGGAACTGACCACCTGCTGCGCAGGTGGTGCGTCAGCGCAGGACGGAGCGGTACACCCCGAGCGTCTGTTCGGCGATCGTCGCCCAGGAGAACTCGGCCTCGGCGCGCTCGCGACCGGCCGCCCCCATTGCCGTCGCCATCACCGGATCGGCCACGACGGCATTCACCGTCTGAGCCAGATCGTGTTCGAAGGTCTGCGGATCGACGGGGTCATAGGGCACCAGACGACCGGTGACGTGATCGCGCACCACCTCGGGGATCCCGCCGACCTCCGAGGCCACGACCGCGGTTCCGCACGCCATGGCCTCCAGGTTCACGATGCCCAACGGTTCGTACACCGAGGGGCACACGAAGACCGATGCCGCGGTGAGGATCTCGCGGATACGGGGGAGCGGCAGCATCTCCCGGACCCAGTGCACACCGGGTCGGGACGCGGACAGCTTGCCGACCGCCGCCTCGATCTCCGCGCCGATCTCCGGGGTGTCGGGCGCACCGGCGCAGAGCACCAGCTGGACGTCGGGGTGGAAGTCGTGGGCGGCCGCGACGAGATGTGCGACGCCCTTCTGACGGGTGATGCGTCCGACGAAGGCGACGATCGGACGCTGGGGATCGACGCCGAGCGCGGTCAGCGTCGACTCCGGTCCGAAGGGGTCGTCGACGGGATACCACTGGGTGGTGTCGATGCCGTTGCGCACCACGTGGACCCGCTCGGGGTCGAGCCGTGGATAGGTGTTGCAGACGTCGTTGCGCATGCCCGAGCTGACCGCGATCACCGCATCGGCGTATTCGACCGCGTTGCGTTCGACCCAGCTCGACACCCGGTAGCCACCGCCGAGTTGCTCGGCCTTCCACGGGCGTGACGGTTCGAGCGAATGCGCCGTGAGGATGTGCGGTACCCCGTACAGTTGCGCGGCGACGTGTCCGGCGAGGCCGGTGTACCAGGTGTGGGAGTGCACGACGTCGGCGCCTTCGGCCCCGACTGCCATGCGCAGGTCGGCGGAGAGTGTCGTGATCGCCGCATTCGCACCGGCCAGGCCAGGATCGGGTGAGTAAACCGCTGCGGTGTCGCGTTCGGCACCCATGCAGTGCACGTCGACAGTCGCGAGATCGCGTAGGTGACGGACCAATTCGGTCACGTGTACGCCGGCACCGCCGTACACCTCGGGTGGATACTCCCGTGTCATCATCGCCACCCTCATGATGACGACGCTAGTGGCATCGCGGGCAGTTCGCCATCGCTGTGCGAACACGACTGTGAATCCGTCGGTGCTGTCATCTGGCCGAGGCTGTCGATCGCGGTTAAGTTGGGGGAGTGAGATCACAGCCGCACGTCCTCGGCATCGTCCTCGCAGGCGGCGAAGGCAAACGCCTTTACCCGCTGACGATGGACCGGGCCAAGCCTGCGGTGCCCTTCGGCGGTGCCTACCGGCTGATCGACTTCGTGCTGTCGAACCTGGTCAACGCCGGATACGAGCGCATTTGCGTGCTTACGCAATACAAGTCGCATTCGCTGGACCGGCACATCTCGCAGACCTGGTGGACGTCGGGTTTCCACGGCGAATACATCACGCCCGTTCCCGCACAGCAGCGCCTCGGACCTCGCTGGTACACCGGCAGTGCCGACGCGATCTTTCAGTCGATGAACCTGATCACCGACGAACAACCCGAGTACATCGTGGTCTTCGGCGCCGATCACGTGTACCGCATGGACCCGTCGCAGATGGTCGAGGCGCACATCGCCTCCGGTGCCGACGTCACCGTCGCCGGCATCCGCGTTCCGCGCGCCGAGGCGGTCGCCTTCGGGTGCATCGACTCCGACGCCTCCGGCAAGATCACCCGATTCCTGGAGAAGCCCGCCGACCCGCCCGGCACCCCGGACGACCCGAACTCGACCTTCGCCTCGATGGGTAACTACGTGTTCACCACCGAAGCGCTCGTCGAGGCACTGCGCGAGGACGCCGCCGACTCCGACTCCGACCACGACATGGGCGGCGACATCATCCCGGCGTTCGTCGCCCGCGACACCGCCTACGTCTACGACTTCAAGGACAACGAGGTGCCCGGCGCCACCGAGCGCGACAAGGGCTACTGGCGCGACGTCGGAACCCTCGACGCCTTCTACGAGGCGCACATGGATCTCGTGTCCGTGCACCCGATCTTCAACCTCTACAACGGTCGCTGGCCGATCCGCGGCGAGACACACAACCTCCCGCCGGCCAAGTTCGTCCAGGGTGGCGTGGCCGAGGACTCGGTCGTCGGCTCGGGCTGCATCATCTCGGGTGGGACCGTTCGCAATTCGGTGCTGTCATCGAACGTCATCGTCGAGGACGGCGCGATCATCGACGGCGCCGTTCTCATGCCGGGCGTACGCATCGGCAAGGGGGCGGTCGTCCGCAAGGCGATCCTCGACAAGAACGTCGTCGTCGGCGACGGCGAGCAACTCGGCGTCGACCCCGACGCCGACCGCGAACGCTTCTCCGTCAGCGCCGGTGGCGTCGTGACGGTCGGCAAGGGGATACGGGTCTGACGCATCCCCGCCGGCCGCGTAGCGCCGACCAAGCGAAGCGAGTACGCCTCGTATCGAGGGCTCTCCCGCTGCGACCAGCAATAGGTTTTCGCCAGGCGAAACTATTGCCGGCTGGTCTCGACGATCGCCCGTTCTGCCGTACGAACAGCGCGAAAACGCGTCCCGCTCAGGGGCGTCCGAGGGCAATGTGCCCTCGGAGGTACTTCAGGGGGACGAGATTTTCGGAGCCCACGTCCGCTCCCTGAGGTGCGA
>NZ_JSYC01000037.1:0-29228 GCF_054823965.1 Gordonia sp. GN26
TGATCCGAAAGAGCGCGACGCACCCAGCTCCGGTGCCTGAGGTGCGAGAAGCGCACCCACTTGCTGCCTGATCTGAAAGAGCGCGACGCACCCAGCTCCGATGCCTGAGGTGCGAGGAGCGCAAGCGACGAGCCACGAAGGCCTGGTGAGACGACGTCGCAGACCCGCTCAACGCCGGCCCTGCAACGCCCCTTCGGTGTACGCCGCGATCCGTGCGATGAGTTCGTCGTCGTCCAGCCCGCTCCCGGCGAACTGATGGATCTGCGCGTCCAACGCGGGGAACATGAGGCGTAGGTCGGCCTCCGCCTCGTCGGGCATCCAGCCGTCGGCGACGAGATACGCGACCAGCCTGGCGATCAGCCGGTCTGCCAATCCGGCATAGAGATCCCCGACGACGCCGGGGCTCGCCAGTTCGCGCAGTCGCCCGTGTGCGCGACCGTGACTCGAGTTCTCCGCCACGGCAACCGCGATCACCGCGCGCAGCACGACCGGCCAGTCGGTCGCCTCGACTGGATGCGCGTCGAGGACGGCGACCATCTGCGCCTCCGCCGCGGCGAGATGCCGGGCGGCGAGCTCGTCGAAGATCGCTTGCTTGTCGCCGAAGTACTGATAGATCGAACCGACCGAGACGCCCGCGGTCTCGGCGATCCCGTTGGTCGTCAGCGCTGCCCCCTCGGTGCCCAGAAGCTGAGTCGTCGCCTCCAGGATCACCCCGACGGTGAACGAAGAGCGTTGCTGCCGTGGTCTTTTCCGCATGTCCGAGGTCTCCGGTGAATGCGAGTTGTGCCGGGTTCGCGGGCGCTCGACGATGGATGTGTGACTTACGGATCGTACCTACGCTTCCTGCCCGAGCCATGGCGTTCTGCCGCCGCGGACATCGAGGCCACCTCGTCGTGGTGGAGGTGGCCGGCGAGCGACACGCGACCGTCGGGTCCGGTGGACGTCCACATCCTGCGCGCGATGCGGCCCGACGCGCCGCTGCGGGTGCTGCTGCTCCACGGCGGTGGTGGGCACGGCGAACTCGTGTGGCCACTGGGTGCCGTGCTCGCGGGGGAGGGGTACGACGTGCTGGCGCCAGACCTCCCGCAATACGGGCGGACGCGCGTCGCCGATCCCGGTCGCGTGCGATACCAGGACTGGATCGACCTGGTCGGCGATCTGATCGCGGCGGAGACCGAACGGGACCCGAGGCCGATCGTCGTGTTCGGTGCGAGCCTCGGCGGCATGCTCGGCTACGACGTCGCGGCCGGGGGTGCGCGCGTCGCCGCGGTCGTGGCCACCTGCCTTCTCGACCTCGCCGGTGATTCGGCTGCCCGACGAGCCGCATCCCGCACGCCCGCGCTGATCCGCCTTCTCCCGCTCATGACGGCCGCATCGCGGATCGGGGTCTTCGCTCGACTGCGGTTCCCGATCAGGTGGGTCGCGCCGATGGCGCGGATCAGCAACGACCCTGCGGTCTCGCAGGCCTGCATCGACGATCCACGTGGGGCGGGTTCGAGTGTCTCGCTGGGGTTCATGGCGGACCTGATGACCCACGAGATACCCGCGCCGGAGAACTACCGGGGTCCACGGGTGGTGCTGGTCCATCCGGCGGCCGATACCTGGACGCCGCCGGAGATCAGCATCCGCTTCGCACGACGGATCGCCGCGCGAACCGACATCCACCTGCTCACCGGTTGCGGGCACTTCCCTGTCGAACAGCCGGGCGTCGACGAGCTCGCCGGTCACCTGCGCGCCCTCGCGATCGACTTGGTTTCCGGGTCGGATTCACCGGAACGCGCGCAGTAGCCGCGTCGGATCGTGGTCGGCGTCGGTGCCGTCGGAATCACGGAGGAGCGCGTCGAGAACCAGTCCGTCGAGTGCTGCGACGAGCTGCCGGGCGTCGACGAGCGGCATCCCGCGCCCGACGAGGCGCTCGACGAACCGGTCGCGCCCGGTGACCATGCGTTCGCGCATGACCTCGTCGCGGGTGGCCAACAGCATCAGCTCGTAGCGGGCACGAGTGCGGACACGGTCGGCGCCCAGCCAGCGGGCCAGCACCTCGGGGGTCGACTCGCCGTCGACCGGGACGTCGCGGGTGAGGACATGGTCGACGAGAGCGGCGAGAAAACCGTCCTGACCACCGAAATGGTGACGGATACTGCCGTGGGGGACGCCCGATGCGTCCTCGACCGCGCGCGCCGACGCCTGCCTGATCCCGATCGTCCCGATCAGCTCGAGCCCGGTGTCGAGCAGGGTCTCGCGCGTCGATCGAACGGCTGATTTCTCCACACGGAGAAGCCTATCTGCTAGCGTTCTTCTCCATGTGGAGAAGATCGTCATGAAGGCGGTGGTCGTCGGCGCCGGGATCGGGGGACTCTGCACTGCCGCCGGGCTGTCGTCGTCGGGCGCGGAGGTCACGCTTCTCGAGCGGGCGTCCGAGGTTCGTGGGGGCGGGTCGGGGCTCAGCCTGTTCGGAAACGGACTCCGGGCGCTCGAATCCCTCGGACTGCGATCCGTGGTCCCCGATGCCCGAGGGGTTTCGCCCACGCTGAACGGAACCCGTCGTCCCGACGGCCGATGGCTCACCCGCTTCGACCCGTCGGCGATCGCCGACCTCCGTGTGGTGCGGCGCAGCGATCTCCATGAGGCGCTCCTCGGCCTGCTCGGATCGGGCGTCGAGATCCGGACCGGAACCGGCGTGCGCGAGGTGCGCGACAGGACGGTCCGGCTGGACGACGGCACGACCATCGACGGCTGCGACCTGATCGTCGGAGCCGACGGTCTGCGGAGTCGTGTGCGTCCCGCGGTCACCTCCGACCCCGGCGCGGCCTACGCCGGTTATGTCGCCTGGCGAGCCATCACGGCGCGGCCCGTCGACCTCGACGCGGCGGGCGAGACGATGGGGCGCGGACAACGATTCGGGATCGCGCCGCTACCGGACGGGCACGTCTACTGGTTCGCCGCGGTCAACCATGAGGCGGGTGTAGCAACGGGCGGTTTCGACGAAGTGCGACAACGCTTCTCGGCCTGGCATTCGCCCATCGGGGAGATCCTCGACGCAACCGATCCGGCGGACGTCGGGGTGCTGCCCATCGAGGAACTCGCGCGCCCGCTGTCCGCCTTCGTGCGGGGTCGATGTGTCCTCGTCGGCGACGCCGCTCATGCGATGACCCCGAACCTCGGGCAGGGGGCGAACCAGGCGATGGAGGACGCGGCGACCCTCACCGCGCTGCTGGGTCGCGCAGGGCAGGGCGTCGACGACGCTCTGCGCACCTACGACCGTCTGCGTCGGCGTCGTACCCAACGCATCGCGCGCCAGGCGTCGGCCGTCGGCAGGGTCGGTCAGTGGCGGTCGGCGCCCGCGGTCGGATTGCGTGATCTGGCGATGCGGGCCGCGCCCGACGCGGTGCTCAACGGCCGGTTGCGACGCATTCAGGATTGGCAACCACCCGTGCGGTGATCGCCACTCGAGTCTGGTCCGCCGCGCTGAGCTGTGGCATACTCGTCGCCGTGATCAAGAGCTGTCAGGAGTGTTGTCAGGGCTAGTACCGCATCTGCGGCTGCCCTACTTCGCGCTCCCCGCTCGTTTTCGATCACCTGAGGACTCCCTCTCATGACCGCTTCGGTTGCCACTCCTGTTCTGTCCAGCACTGTCTTCGCCGCGACCGCGCCGACCGTCGCCCCGGCCCCGGCAGCACCTCTGTCGTTGCAGGTCAGCGACTACAAGAAGGCCGTCGCCGAGGGCGCCACCCCGGTGGACGTCCGCTCCCATCGCCGCCGCCAGATCGACGGCGCCCTGTTCGGCGCGCTCGCCATTGACGCCGTCGAGGTCCTCGACCGCCTCACCCCCGGCACCTCCGAGTCGCTGACCGCGGCTCGCACCGACTCCCGCTGGATCCTCGTCAGCGAGGACGGCCACGAGGCCGAGTGGCTGGCCTGGCACCTGCAGGCGCGGGGCGTCCACGGTGCGGTGTTCGTCGTCGGTGGGCATCGCCGCATGCGCCAGGCCAAGGTCAACGGCCGCATCCATCCGGACGAGCTCGCCATGATCTCCGCACACGAGAGCTGAGCCGGCCCGCACGTCCCTGGCCGCCGTCCCTGTCATCGCTGTCACAGCAGGTACGGCGAGTTGGGAGTCGGTGACCGGCCCCGATAGTGTGCGTGGGGTGAGTGACAGCCCGACCAGTGCCGCCTCCACCGCGGCCGAGAAGACCACGGACGCCGACGACCAGACTCCCGAGCAGCTGCGAATCCGCCGCGAGAAGCGCGAGCGCATCCTGTCCGAGGGTCGCGAGGCGTACCCCGTCTCGATTCCGCGCACCCACTCTCTCGGCGAGATCCGCGCCGCCTACCCCGACCTCGAGGCCGGCACCGAAACCGGTCAGCACGTCGGTGTCTCCGGGCGCGTGATCTTCCTGCGGAACAAGGGCAAGCTGTGCTTCGCGACCCTCCAGGAGGGCGACGGCACACAGCTCCAGGCGATGGTCAGCTTCAACGGCGTCGGCGAAGAAGCGTTGGGCCGCTGGAAGTCCGACGTCGACCTCGGCGACATCGTCTTCATCTCCGGTGAGGTCATCAGCTCCCGCACCGGCGAGCTGTCGGTGATGGCCGACGACTGGCAGATGGCGTCGAAGTCGTTGCGGCCGTTGCCGGTTGCCCACAAGGACATGAACGAGGAAACCCGGGTTCGCCAGCGCTACGTCGACCTCATCATGCGTCCGGAGGCCCGCGAGACCGCCCGCACCCGCATCAAGGTGATGGCCGAACTCCGTGCGGCACTGGCCCGTCGGGGATTCCTCGAGGTCGAGACCCCGATGCTGCAGACGCTGCACGGCGGCGCCGCGGCTCGCCCGTTCGTCACGCACTCCAACGCCTTCGACATGGATCTGTACCTGCGCATCGCGCCGGAGCTGTTCCTCAAGCGCTGCGTCGTCGGTGGCATCGAGCGTGTCTTCGAGATCAACCGCAACTTCCGCAACGAGGGCGCCGACTCCACTCACTCGCCCGAGTTCGCGATGCTGGAGACCTATCAGGCCTACGGCACCTACGACGACTCGGCGAAGATGATCCGCGAACTCGTGCAAGAGGTTTCGCAGGCCGCGCTGGGAACCCAGACCCCGACCATGCCCGACGGTTCGACCTACGACCTGTCCGGCGAGTGGACCTCCCTCGAGATGTACCCGTCGCTGTCGGAGGCGCTCGGCGAGGAGATCGTGCCTGCCGGCAACCCAAACGAGACCACCGTCGAGCAGCTGCTGGCGATCGCCGAGCGCGTCGGCCTGGAGATCCCCAAGGACAAGGGTTACGGCCACGGCAAGCTCGTCGAGGAGCTGTGGGAGCACATGGTCGGCGAGAAGCTGAACCAGCCGGTGTTCGTCCGCGACTTCCCGGTCGAGACCTCGCCGCTCGTGCGATCACACCGCTCGGTGACCGGCGTCGTCGAGAAATGGGACCTCTACGTCCGCGGCTTCGAGCTGGCCACCGGCTACTCCGAGCTCGTCGACCCCGTCATCCAGCGTGAACGCTTCGTCGACCAGGCCCGTCTCGCCGCCGCCGGCGACGACGAGGCGATGGTCCTCGACGAGGAGTTCCTCGCCGCGATGGAGTACGGCATGCCGCCGACCACCGGCACCGGCATGGGCATCGACCGCCTCCTGATGGCCCTCACCGGCCTCGGCATCCGCGAGACCATCCTCTTCCCGCTGGTGAAGCCCCGCACCTAGCCGTTTTATAGCTCGAACCCGCGCTCACCGCGATTTCGAGCTATAGATCTGCGGACGTTGGCCAGCACCGACGCCGGTTGTCCGGTGATGTCCTGCCAGGTGAACCGCAGCACGGTCCAACCGTTGGCGATGAGGACGTTCTGTCGCGTGCGGTCGTGCTGGAACGACGCCGCGTCGCTGTGGAAGGCGAAGCCGTCGATCTCGACGGCCACCTTCTGCTCGATGAAGGCGAGGTCGACCACGTAGCCACAGACCGGCGCGTTGGCCGTCCAGCCCGTGACTCCTCCGGAGCGAAAGAGCGCGATTGCCTTGCGCTCGGCCTCCGACCGGGAGCCGTCGGTGATCGCGGCGACCATCTCACGGGACCTCCTCGACCCGCGGCGCCCGCCGTTGCGTTTCTGGGCGTCGACGACCTCGGTCACCGTCGTGTGTTTCCGGAGAAGCGCCGAGTCGAGAAGCCGCGAACCATCGTCGACTGCGGCGTCGAGAACGGTGAGCGCCTTCGTAGTGACCTGAAGCCCGTCGACCTCGACGAGGTCGTCCGGTGCCACGGTCCGGTGCCAGATGCGGACGCCGGCGATGGCGCCCCCGTGACGGCCCTGGGGTGTGACCACGTGGATCTGCTTGGGCGCAGTCCTCGTGAAGCCGTGCCACCAGTAGGCCGTCCCTGAACACAACGCGGCGCGTGGCGAGGTCGAGAGCACCGCGATCCGTGCGCGCATGCGGTCATCGAGCGCTCGGTCTCCGACGTGGAAGACGCCGCGCGACACCCGAACCCACTCGCCGGATTTCACCCGTCGATAGGCGGCGTCGGAGCTGATGGCGCAGGCCATGACGTCCGCAGCCGTGAACACGCCGTCATGAGCGGCGAGCAGCTCGCGGAACTTGGTGAAGTCGGGCACGGAACTTCGACGCGGCGGCCCGGCGGCCGGTTCCGCCTACTGCGATTTATAGCTCGAACCCGCGCTCAGCGCGACTTCGAGCTATAAGTTGCGCTTGAGGATCTTGCCCGAGGCGTTGCGCGGGAACTCGTCGACGAACACCACCGAGCGGGGCACCTTGAAGTTGGCGAGGTGCTGCTTGGCGAAGGCGATGACCTTCTGCTCGTCGAGGTCGGCGTCCTTGCGGACGGTCAGGTAGGCGCGGCCGACCTCGCCGAGCCGGTCGTCGGGGACGCCGACCACGGCGGACTCGGTGACGCCGTCGATGCGGGCGAGGGTCTGCTCGATCTCGGCGGGGTAGACGTTGAATCCGCCGCAGATGTACATGTCCTTGAGCCGGTCGGTGATCTTGAGGTTGCAGTGCTCGTCGATGGTCCCGATGTCGCCGGTGTGGAGCCAACCATCGGCGTCGATGGTCTCGGCGGTGGCCTCCGGGTCGTCGAGGTACCCGACCATCACCATCTCGCCGCGCGCGAGGACCTCACCGGCGTCGGAGAGTTTGATCTCCATGCCGGGGAAGGCGCGACCGCAGGTGTTGGCGACGGTCTCGTCATCGTCGTCGGGGGTGCAGGTGGAGACGAATCCGCTGGCCTCGGTCAGGCCGTAGGCGGTGATGACGGTGTCGACGCCGAGGTCGTTCTGCAGACGTTCGACGAGGACGACCGGCACGATCGACGCCCCGGTGATCACGATGCGCAGGCTGGACAGGTCGTGGTCGGAGCGCTTCGGGTCGTCGAGGATGGTCTGGAAGATCGTCGGGGCGCCAGGGAAGACCGTGGCGCGTTCGTCGGAGACGAGTTTCATCGCCTGCTGCGGCGAGTACACCGCGAGCGGCAGCATGGTCACGCCGAACAGGACGCTCGGCAGGATGCCCGCCTTGTAGCCGAAGGTGTGGAAGTACGGGTTGACCATCAGATAGCGGTCGTCCGGGTTCAGGCCGGCGTTCGAACCCCAGCCGTGCGAGCCGGCGAGTGTCTGGCGGTGAGTCGCCAACACGCCCTTGGATTTACCGGTCGTACCGGAGGTGAACAGGATGTCGGAGATGTCGTCGGGGGAGACGGCCTCGGCTCGACGATCCGCCTCGGTCAGTGCCTCGGCGGTCTCGCGAGTCAGAAAGTCGTCCCAGTCCACCGCGCCGTCGGGGGTCGACGACCCGCCGGACAGCGGCACCCGGATCACCAGATCCGGCAGCTTGTCGCGATGGTCGCGCAGCAGCTCGGCCGCGTGGTCGGCGCCCAGGAACTCACCCGACACGACGAGTCCGCGCGCGCCGGAGCGTTCGACGATCTCGATGGCCTCGCCCGCGGTGTAGCGGGTGTTGAGGGGGACCAGCGTCGCGCCGGCGTAGTGGACGCCGAGGGCCGCGATCGGCCAGTGGTAGCTGTTCGGCGACCAGATCGCCACGCGGTCGCCGGCCTCGATCCCCGAGGCGATGAGCGCCGCGGCGAAGGTGCGTACTGTGTCGTGGATCTGCGACCACGTCAGTTCGAGCTGCCGATCTGTCGAAGGGGCCCACTGGCCGTCGACGATGGCGATACCGTCAGGCCAGCTGCGCGCTGCACGCTGCAACGCGGCCGGCGTCGTCGTCACGGAGAGAGTCCCGGTCCGGGAGGTCTGCGCCATGCGGCCCAACCTAGCACTTGCTTGGTGAGTTATGCTAGCGCCATGACCTCGATCAACCTCGCGGATCGTGGTGTCGACCTGGGTGAATGGGCCAAGTCGACGCCGAACGCCGCCGACGAGTTCGCCGCTGCGGTGCGGTCCTGGCTCGACGAGAACCTCGCGGGCGACTTCGCTCATCTGAAGGGACGCGGCGGACCGGGCAGCGAGCACGAGTTCTTCGCCGAGCGGCTCGAATGGGATCGGCACCTCGCGAGTGCCGGCTGGACCTGCATCGGCTGGCCCACCGAGTACGGCGGCCGAGGTGCGACGCTCGAGCAGCGCATCATCTTCCACCGCGAGTACGCCCGCGCGAACGCACCCGCCCGCGTGAACCACCTGGGCGAGGAACTCCTCGGCCCGACGCTCATCGAATACGGCACCGAGGAGCAGAAGAAGCGCTTCCTGCCGGGCATCGTCGACGTCACCGAACTGTGGTCGCAGGGCTACTCCGAACCCGGCGCCGGTTCCGACCTCGCGGGCGTCTCGACCAGCGCCCGCATGGACGAGGGCAAGTGGATCATCAACGGGCAGAAGATCTGGACCTCGCTCGCCCATGTGGCGCAGTGGGTGTTCGTGATCGCGCGCACCGAGAAGGGGTCGGCTCGGCATGCCGGCCTCAGCTTCCTGCTGGTCCCGCTCGACCAGCCCGGCGTCACCGTCCGGCCCATCCAACAGCTCACCGGCACATCGGAATTCAACGAGGTCTTCTTCGACGACGCGGAGACCGACGCGGACCTGATCGTCGGCGAACCCGGCGACGGTTGGAAGGTCGCCATGGGTCTGCTGCAGTTCGAGCGCGGTGTGTCGACGCTGGGCCAGCAGGTCGGTTTCGCCCGTGAGCTCGAGAACCTGACCGAGGTGGCCCGGGCCAACGGTGCGGTCGACGACCCCGAACTCGCCTCGCGCCTCGCCCGCGCCGATATCGGGCTGAAAGTGATGCGCGCGCATGCGCAGCGCACACTCGACGGCGACGTGACGAGTCAGGCGGGCGCCGCATCGGTGTCGAAGTTGTTGTGGGCCAACTGGCATCGCGACCTCGGCGAACTGGCGATGGACGTCGTCGGTGCGCCGACCCTGATCGGACCCGACGCGACCGCGGAGGGGCAGCCCAACGACATCGCCGATCCCGAACACGTCGAGCTCGACGAATGGCAACGGCTCTACCTCTTCACCCGCGCCGACACCATCTACGGCGGCTCGAACGAGGTGCAGCGCAACATTATCGCCGAGCGGGTGCTCGGCCTTCCCCGAGAGGCACGCTGAATGACCGCAACGGATGCAGGTACCCAAGTGATCTCACCGCTGGCCACCCCGCCCGCCGAAACCCCCGGCCACAACCTGTTGCTGGGCAAGAAGGTCGTGGTCACCGCGGCCGCCGGTACCGGAATCGGATTCGCCTCCGCGCGTCGTGCGCTCCTCGAAGGCGCCGACGTCCTCATCAGTGACTGGCACGAGCGCCGTCTCGGCGAGGCGGCCGAGAAGCTGTCCGCGGAGTTCCCCGAGCGCACCGTCACCCAGCGCACCTGCAACGTGCAGGAGACCGCCGAGGTCGACGCCCTGATCGCCGACGCCGCAACCCAACTCGGCCGCATCGACGTCCTGGTCAACAACGCCGGACTCGGCGGCGAGACCCCGGTCGCGGAGATGACCGACGAGGAGTGGGACCGCGTCCTCGACATCACGCTGACCGGTACCTTCCGCGCCACCCGCGCCGCGCTGCGGTACTTCGGCTCGGTCGAGCACGGCGGCGTGATCGTCAACAATGCCTCGGTTCTGGGCTGGCGCGCCCAGCGCGGTCAGGCCCACTACGCCGCCGCGAAGGCCGGCGTCATGGCGCTGACCCGTTGCTCCGCACTCGAAGCCGCCGACGTGGGCGTGCGCATCAACGCGATCGCGCCGTCCATCGCCAAGCACCCCTTCCTCGCCAAGGTCACCAGCGACGACCTGCTCGACGAACTCGCCTCCCGCGAGGCGTACGGCCGCGCCGCCGAGGTGTGGGAGGTCGCCGCGACCGTCGCCATGCTCGCCAGCGACTACACCACCTACCTCACCGGCGAGGTCGTCTCCATCTCCAGCCAGCGGGCCTGAGTCCAGTTCCTGGACGGCACCCGACCACGACTCACCCGAAACACCAAGGAGTACCGCTCATGTCCACACCGCAGGCCTACATCGTCGACGCGATCCGCACCCCGGTCGGCAAGCGCAACGGCTCGCTCGCCAAGACCCACCCCGCCGACCTCGGCGCCCACATCATCTCCGCCCTCGTCGAGCGCACCGGCATCGACCCGGCCGCCGTCGACGACGTCGTGTTCGGCTGCCTGGACACCATCGGCGGTCAGGCCGGAAACGTCGCCCGCACCGCATGGCTCGCCGCCGGCCTGCCGCTCGAGGTGCCCGGCACCACCGTCGACCGTCAGTGCGGGTCGAGTCAGCAGGCCATCCACTTCGCCGCGCAGGGTGTCATGAGCGGCACGCAGGACATCGTCGTCGCCGGCGGCCTGCAGAACATGAGCGCGATCCCGATCTCGCAGGCCATGATCGCCGGCAAGGAATTCGGGTTCACCACCCCGACAGCCGAATCCAAGGGCTGGCAGGAACGGTTCGGTGATGCGCAGGTCTCGCAGTTCATCGGCGCCGACATGATGGCCGAGAAGTGGGACATCAGCCGCGAGGATATGGAGCGCTGGGCGCTGCAGTCGCATGAGCGCGCCCGTGCCGCGATCGCCGCCGGCAAGTTCGACAAGGAGAACGTCGCATACGGCGACTGCGTCGTCGACGAATGCCCGCGCGAGACCTCGCTGGAAAAGATGGCCGGACTGCAGGTCCTGGCCGAGGGTTCGCGACTCACCGCCGCCGTCGCGTCGCAGATCGCCGACGGGTCGTCGGCCACGCTCGTCGTCTCCGAGCGCGCACTGAAGGAACACAACCTCACCCCGCGCGCCCGCATCCACCACATGTCCGTCCGCGGCGACGACCCGGTGATGATGCTGTCCGCACCGATCCCGGCCACCAAGTACGCACTCGAGAAGACCGGCCTGTCCATCGACGACATCGATGTCGTCGAGATCAACGAGGCCTTCGCACCGGTCGTGCTCGCCTGGCTCAAGGAGACCGGCGCCGACCCGGCCAAGGTCAACCCCAACGGCGGGGCCATCGCCCTCGGCCACCCGCTCGGGGCCACCGGCGCCAAGCTGTTCGCGACCCTGCTCAACGAACTCGAACGCACCGGCGGCCGCTACGGCCTGCAGACGATGTGTGAAGGCGGCGGGACCGCCAACGTCACCATCATCGAACGGCTGAGCTGAGATAGGCGGTCAGCCGCGGGTGTGAAGGCGGCGGGACCGCCAACGTCACGATCATCGAACGCCTGAGCTGACCTCGATCACTTCAGGGCGGGAGTGAACCTCCGCTCCCTGAGGTGTGAGGAGCGTAAGCGACGAGCCTCGAAGGGCTGGTGAGACGACCTCGCCAGCCCTTCGAGGCTCGCTTCGCTCGCACCTCAGGGAGCGAGGGTGGTTCGCTTCGCTCGCACCTCAGGGAGCGAGGGTGGCTCGCATCGCTCGCTGCTCGAGACCTCGCCCGAACATCCCCTCGGGCGAGGTCTCGACCTTTCGGCGTACCGGTCGTACCCTTCTGGCAACCGACGTGCCCACATGTACTTGTGATCTGGCGCATACTATGGTGTGGGACAAGCGGACGTTTTTGTTTCAATGTCCACCGGGCCGCAAGTCCACCTGCAGCAAGAACTACCTGAGGGGATCTCGATGACCAAGCCTGCTGAGCACACCAGCACCGGGGCGCCGATCGCGAAGCGCGGCGTCTCGTCGGAAGACCACACACTGACCGAGCTGGTCGAGATCCAGCGAGCCGCGTTCCTCCGTGACGGCATTCCCGACGCCGACACCCGCATCGACCGGATCACCCGTCTGGCCGCGCTGCTGCTCGACCACTCCGACGAGATCGCCGCTGCGCTGACCGAGGACTACGGTTCGCGTCCGCGCGAGCTGTCGTTGGCCGCCGACGTCGCCGGCTGCATGATCGACCTCACACACCAGCGTCGTGGCGTCAAGGAGTGGATGGGCGAGACCAAGTACGCCAAGGTCCAGGGACTCCTGGGCTACAAGCAGAGTGTCCGCCACGACCCGCTCGGCGTCGTCGGCATCATGGGCCCCTGGAACTTCCCGCTGCAGCTGACGATCGTCCCGGCCGGATCGGCTTTCGCCGCGGGTAACCGCGTGATCATGCGCCCGTCGTCGATCACCGCGAAGACCACCGACGTCATCGCCAAGTACGCACCGGATTACTTCTCCATCGAGGAACTGGCCGTCGCCACCTCGAAGCACGGTTCGGGCTCGGACTTCGCGAAGCTGAAGGTCGACCACATGTTCTTCACCGGTTCGCCCGAGGTCGGTGCCTCGGTGGCCCAGGAGGCCGCCAAGAACCTGATCCCGGTCACCCTGGAGCTGGGCGGCAAGAACCCGGCGGTCGTCGACCTCGACGCCGACATCGACAAGGCCGCGAAGATGCTCGCCGACGCCCGCCTGGTCAACGGCGGCCAGGTGTGCCTGTGCCCCGACTACGTCTTCGTCCCGGAGGCCAAGCTCGGTGAGTTCACCGACAAGGTCATCGCACGCTGGACCGAGCACTTCCCGACGATCTACGACAACGACCAGTACACGGCGACGATCAACCAGAAGAACTTCGATCGCATCGTCGGCCTGATCGACGACGCCGTCGAGCTGGGCGCCGAGAAGCGTCAGGTCATCCCCGGCGGCGAGCCGCTGCCGAACGCCGAGCGTCGCAAGATCCCGCCGACGCTGCTCACCGGCGTCCAGGCCGGCATGAAGATCGAGGAGGACGAGGTCTTCGGTCCGGTGCTGACCGTGTACCCGTACCGCGAGCTGTCCGAGGTCATCAGCCACATCGCGTCGCACCCGCACCCGTTGACGATGTACTGGTGCGGTGATCGCAACGACCGCTTCGAAAAGCTGGCCGACAACACCCGCAGCGGTTCGATCAACGGCAACGACTTCGCCATCCACCTGTTCAGCGGCGACCTGCCGTTCGGTGGCGTCGGACGTTCCGGCATGGGCGGCTACCACGGAAAGACCGGCTTCGAGACCTTCAGCCACGCCCGCGCGGTCGCGTTCTCGACGCTCCCGATGACGGTCGCCGAGATGATGTCCCCGCCGTTCCTGGCCAAGGACTCGAAGATGACCGATCAGCAGCTCAAGCTGTTCAAGTTCTTCAACTCCCGCGCGATCAAGAAGGTGCGCAAGCGCCTGGGCGCGTGACACCGCCGCGCATGAGGAGCGCGTAGCATCTCCGCTTGGCCGGGTTCGTCTCACGACGGACCCGGCCAAGCGCTTGCTAGGGTGATGGGCAGACTCTCCAGGAGGATGCGTGTCCCCACGAGGCCAGACCAAGACCGAGGCGAAGACCGGCGCCGACACCGCCGTCCGTTCGTCGCGCCGCGACGAGCTGCTCGCCACCGCCGGGCGGATGTTCGCCGAGAACGGCCTGCGTTCGACGACGGTCCGCGACATCGCCGACGCTGCGGGAATCCTGTCGGGCAGCCTCTATCACCACTTCGACTCGAAGGAGTCGATGGTGGACGAGATCCTGCGCCGCTTCCTCGACGACCTGTTCGCCCGCTACCGCGAGATCGCCGGCGCGGGACTCTCCGCGAGCGAGACGCTCCGCGGGCTCGTCGTGGCGTCGTTCGAGTCCATCGACGCCGAACGCAACGCGGTCGCGATCTACCAGGACGAGGCCAAGCGGTTGTCGGGGCAGGAACGCTTCGGCTACATCGGCGAGCTGAACGTCGAGTTCCGCCAGCTGTGGCATGCGGTCTTGCAGCGCGGCGTCGACGACGGTGAGTTCCGCCCGGATCTCGACGTCGAATTGGTCTACCGCTTCATGCGTGACACCGTGTGGGTGGCCGTGCGCTGGTACCGGCCGGGAGGCCCGATGACCGTGGAGTCGATCGCCGACCAGTACCTGTCGATCGTTCTCGACGGCATCCTGCCCCGCTGATCGCCGTAACTTAGGGTACCTTTCCCTACATTGGCCGGCGGCCGATAAGGTGCGGTCATGACAATTGGCGGAACACAAGTGGCCGCACCTGCGCCGACTCCGGAGTCCGGGGACGCGCCCGACGATCCGAAGGCCGCGAGGATCAAGGCCCGCGCGGAGGCCAAGGCCAAGTCGGCGGCTCTCGCCGATGTCCTGGCACCGGTGAAGACGCGCACCGTTGTCGCGCAGCTCGTCCAGATCTTCGCCTCGGCCGCCACGGTGGTGCCCTTCATCGGCATCGTCGAACTCGGTCGCACGTTGCTGGCGCCGGGACCGACCGACACCGGCCGTGTGTGGTTGATCGTGTGGCTCGTCGTCGGCGGGCTCGCAGCGCGGGCCCTGTTCGCGTTCCTCGCGCTGGCGATCACCCACTTCGCCGACCTCGACCTCCAGGCGCAACTCCGAATCCGCATCGCCGACAAGCTCGGTCGGCTCCCGCTCGGATGGTTCAGCCGCACCAGTTCGGGCGCGGTACGCAAATCGGTACAGAACGACGTCGCCGACCTGCACTATCTGGTGGCGCACGCCCAAGTGGAGGCGACCGCGGCGGTCCTGTCGCCGATCTTCGCGCTGATCTACTGCTTCATCCTCGACTGGCGTCTCGGTCTGCTGGCCATCGCCACGGTGCCGCTGTACGCCCTCACCTACTCCTACATGGCGCGAGATCTCACCGCCGAGATGGAGAAGATGGACAAGGGCGTCGCCCGGATCAGCGCCACCATCGTCGAGTTCATCGCCGGTGTCGCGGTGGTCAAGACGTTCGGGCAGACCGGAAAGGCGCACCGCCGCTTCATCGATGCCGCCGATGAGTTCAACGACGACTTCGCCGACTACATGGGTCCGATGTTGCGCGTGCAGGCCATCACCACGGTCCTGATCTCCGCACCACTGATCCTGCTGGTCAACCTCGGCGTCGGTTACTGGTTCGTCGACAAGGGGTGGGTCACGCCGATCGAGCTGGTCGGTTCGACGCTGATCGCGATGATCCTGCCGACCGCGCTGCTCACCGTCTCGACGGCGGTCCACACCCGTCAGCAGGCCTCGGCCGCGGCATTGCGCATCGCCGACCTGCTCGCCGAACCCGAGCTGACCATCCCGGAGAACCCCCAGGTTCCCGCCGGTCACGACGTGCGAATCGAGAACGTGCACTTCACCTATCCGCCGCGTCTCGGCGTGCCGTCCGGGGTGAAGGCGCTCGACGGCGTCAGCGTCGAACTCGCCGAAGGCACCGTGACCGCGCTCGTCGGGCCGTCGGGCAGCGGCAAGTCGACGCTTGCGACCCTGCTGCCGCGTTTCGGCGATCCGGACTCCGGATCGGTGCGCATCGGCGGCGTCGACGTCCGCGACATCGCTCCCACCGAGCTCTACCGACACGTCGGCTTCGTATTGCAGGATGTGCAGCTGCTGACGATGTCGGTCCGCGACAACATCCGACTCGGCCGTCCCGAGGCCACCGAGGAACAGGTCCACGACGCCGCTCGTGCGGCCCAGATCCACGAGCGGATCCTGGAGCTGCCCGACGGTTACGACACCGTGGTCGGCGACGGTGCGCACTTCTCCGGCGGTGAGGCGCAGCGCGTCTCGATCGCCCGCGCCCTGCTCGCGGACACCCCGATCCTGGTTCTCGACGAGGCGACCGCCTTCGCCGACCCGGAGTCGGAGGCGCAGATCCAGCAGGCCATCGGTGCGCTGATGGTCGGGCGGACGGTCCTGGTCATCGCACACCGGCTCGGTTCGATCACCCACGCCGACAACATCGTCGTGCTCGACCGCGGGCGCGTCGTCGAACAGGGACGTCAGGAGGATCTGGTGGCCAACGGCGGTCTGTACGCGTCGATGTGGGCCAGTTACGAGGCCGGCACCTCCAGGCAGGACGAGAAGATCGCGCTCGGCGTGGTCGGAAGTGACGAGGTGGCGCGATGATCCGCGGTTTCTACACGATCCTGGGTTCCGAGCGCGCTCGGATGGTCGTCTTCCTGAGCTGGGTCGTCCTCTACGGCGTCGCCCAGGGTCTCGCGATGCTCACGCTCGTCCCGATCACCGAGAACCTCCTCGACGGTGACCTCTCGGCCGCCGCGAAGTGGTTGTGGCCCTTGGCCGTTCTGGTGCTGATCTGTGCGGTCAGCGCGTACATCCAGTCCCTCAAGGGCATGACGATGGCCCTGTACGCGATGCGCATGCTCCATCACCGGCTCGGCGACCACATGGTCACGCTGCCGCTCGGCTGGTTCACGCGCGAGCGTATCGGCGACGTCTCGCAGATCGCCGTCAAGGGAACGATGTTCGTCGGCAGCACTGGCGCGCACTACATCACGCCGGTCGTGGTGAACACGGTCAGCTCCGTGGTTGTCGTGCTGGGGATCTGCTTCTTCGACTGGCGGATCGGGTTGCTGATGGTCGCCGGGACACTGGTCCTGATGTATGTCGGCAAGCTGTCCAGTCAGTTCTTGTCGAAGGCGGAGCGCCGCAAGCGGGCCGAGGCCGTGAAGGTCAACAACCGGGTGCTGGAGTATGCGCGGTGCCAGGCGGTGCTGCGCGCCTTCGGTGCCGCCGACTCCGCGCACGTCCCGTTGGCCGAGGCGCTCGGTCAGCAAGCGCGCGTGGGCAAGTCGATGCTGTGGCGCTCCATCCTCGGCATCCTGCTCAACGGTCTGACGGTGCAGGTCGTGTTCAGCGCCGTCCTCGCCCTCGGCGCCTGGCTCGCGGTGGCCGGCCACATCGAGTCGGCCCTGCTGGTCGCGGTGTTCGGTCTCGCCGCACGCTTCTTCGGACCGATCGGCGAACTCGCCGAACTCGGTTCGACGCTGCGCATGTCGACCGACGAGATCAATCGCATCACCGGGGTCCTCGACACCGACCGCATGCCCGTCCCGGATCAGCCGAAGCCGATCACCGAGCCGGGCGCGGTCGAACTGTCGAAGGTCGCCTTCGGTTACGAGAACGGCACCCCGGTGCTGCGGGACGTGTCCCTGCGGGCACGGCCCGGAACGATGACCGCGCTCGTCGGGCCGTCAGGGTCGGGCAAGTCGACCATCTTCCGACTGATAGCCCGCTTCTACGACGTCGACGGCGGGTCGGTGAAGGTCGGCGGCACCGATGTCCGCGACCAGGAGACCGGTGCCCTGATGGGGCAGCTGTCGCAGGTCTTCCAGGACGTCTACCTCTTCGACGACACCCTGTGGGAGAACATCAAACTCGGCCGACCCGACGCCACCGACGACGAGATCCGCGCGGCCGCCGAGACCGCCGGCGTCACCTCCATCGTCGAGCGGCTGCCCGATGGCTGGCAGACCGTCGTCGGCGAAGGCGGTTCGGCGCTGTCCGGCGGTGAGCGTCAACGAGTCTCGATCGCGCGGGCCCTGCTCAAGGACGCCCCGATCGTGCTCTTCGACGAGGCGACGTCCGCCCTCGACCCGGAGAACGAGTCGCATGTCGCCGAATCCATCCGACGCCTCGCCGACCGCAGCACCGTGCTCGTCATCGCGCACAAGCTGTCCACCGTCATCGCCGCCGACCAGATCGTCGTCCTCGACGACGAGGGCGGCGTCGACGACATCGGCACCCACGACGAACTCCTCGGTAGCGGAGGCCGTTACACCGAGTTCTGGAACCAGCGGACCGCCGCCGCCGGTTGGACGCTCACGCCGTCGTCGTAACTCGTGCAAGGAGCTGAGCCCCTTGCTGCCTGAAATCGAAGGAGCGGGTCCTCTCGCTGCCTGAGGTGCGAGGAGCGATAGCGACGAGCCACGAAGGCCTGGTGAGATGACGTCGGCAGCCCTTCGTGGCTCGCTTCGCTCGCACCTCAGGGAGCAGGGGGTCGCTTCGCTCGCTCCTCAGAGAGCATGGGGCCCTGAGGAGCGACCTTCACGACGCGCCGCCGCCCGCACCCCTCGCCGACCAGCGTCCGTCCTGGTGCGTGATCTCGATGGGGTAGTCGAAGCACTCGGTCACCAATTCGGTGGTGAGGGTGTCGTGGACCGGGCCGGCGGCGAGGATGCGGCCGCCGGTGACCAGCACGGCGTGCGTCGTCGTCTCAGGGAGTTCTTCGAGGTGATGGGTGACGAGGACGGTCGCGAGTTCGGGGTGTGTCCGGTGGAGTCGGTCTACGGTCTGCAGAAGGCGTTCTCGGGCGGCCACATCGAGGCCGGTCGACGGCTCGTCGAGCAACAGCAGCTGCGGGTCGGACAGCAGTGCGCGGGCGATCAGGGTCCGGCCGCGTTCGCCCTGCGACAGGTTCGTCCACGATGCCGACGCGAGTGCGCTCAGGCCGAGCATCTCGATCAGTTCGTCGGCGCGGGTGAGGGTCTCGGGGGCGGGTGTCCGGTGGTCCATCAGTTCGGTGGTTCCGGTTGCGCCCGTCAGCACGACCTCGCGGATCGACAGCGGTGACCGCAGCGGATGCCGTGGATTGACGTGCCCGATGGACTCGCGCAGCTTCCGGATCTCGACGCGACCGAGTTGGTGTCCGAGGACGTGCACGGTGCCGTGCGTTGGATGCTGTTCCGCGCCGCACAGGCTCAGGATCGTCGATTTGCCCGCACCGTTCGGGCCGATCAGCGCCCAGCGCTCGCCGGCCCGGATGGTGAGGCTGATGTCGCTGAGGATTGCGCGGGACTGCCGCACGAAGTCGACGGAATCCAGGCGCAGCACATCGGGAGTCGTCACGGTGCGACGCTACCGGACCCCTCCGTGACGGCCGAACGCAGAATGCGGGATGGGTGCCGGAACCCGGCACCCATCCCGCACTTGGTGTGGTGGGTGTGTCAGCCCAACGACCCGAGCGTCTTCAACCGCTCGTGGGCCTGCGTCATGATCGACTGGATCAGCTCGTCGCAGCTGGGTAGATCCTCGATCATGCCGACGACCTGACCCGACGCGAGGACACCCGCGCGGGTGTCGCCCTCGACGAGGCCGGCCTTCAGCAGCATCGGGGTGTTGCCGGCCATGATGACCTGCTGCCAGGTGCGTTCGCCCGACTTCTTCATCGTGCGACCGTCTTTGAGCATGGCGGTCCAGCGCATGCCGGTCATCTGCTTGAACTCGTTGGCATTTCGTGCCGCGGCGAACAGTGCCTTGACCGGGCTGCCGCTCTCGAGTGCCTCGACGAGCGGGGTGCGCAGCACGCGGTGGGGCATGCCGTCGACCTTCACCGAGACGACGGTGTCGTTGAGCCCGCGCTGCAGGTATTCCTGCTTGACCGAGTCGGGAACCGCGCTGTCGGACGTCAGCAGGAAGCGGGTGCCCATCGCGACGCCCTGGGCGCCGTAGGCGAGCGCCGCAGCCAGGCCACGGCCGTCGAAGAAGCCGCCGGCCGCGACCACCGGCATGTCGATGTTCTTCGCCGCCAGCGCATCCAGCACCGACGGCAGCAGGAGGGTGGTGGCGACCGGACCGGTGTGTCCGCCGCCCTCGCCGCCCTGCACGATCACGGCGTCGGCGCCCCACGATGCGACCTTCACCGCATGCTTGGCCGCACCGATCGACGGGATCACGACGATGCCATGGTCCTTGAGCTTACTGATCAGTTCGGGCTTCGGGGCGAGCGCGAACGACGCGACCTTGACGCCCTCACGGATCAGGAGGTCGATCCGCTCTGGCGCGTCGGTGGCATCGGCACGCATGTTCACGCCGAAGGGCTTGCTGGTCAACGACTTCGTCTTGGCGATCGCCGCCTCGAGTTCGCCGTAGGTCATCGTCGCCGACGCCAGGATGCCCAGGCCACCGGCGTTCGACGTCGCCGAGGTCAGCGACGGCCCGGACACCCAGCCCATGCCCGTCTGCACGATCGGGTACTCGATCCCGACGAGCTCGGTGAACGAGGTGGACAGACCGGCGGCCCTGGCCGCACTCATCGAACTTCCTTGTTGCGAATGCCCTTCGGATCGAGCACGTCTCGGATCAGGCTCAGTTCTTCCGCGGTGGGCTGCCGCGTCTCCGGAGCGTCGGCGAGGCCTTCGATCTCGAAACCGGTGTTCTCGGCGACCTCGTCGGCGGTGACCCCCGGATGGAGCGACAGCGCCCGCATCGTGTGGCCCGCCCCACCGAAGTCGAAGACGCCGAGGTTGGTGACCACCCGATGGATGTTGAGGTTGTCGAACGCGGGGTTGGCCGGGTCGACCTTGTCGAAGCCGACGCCGGACACGATGTCGACCGTGTCACCGAAGACGCGGGCGGAGTGCCGCGCGACCCAGTAGCTGGTCGGATGGTTGATCGTGTTGCCGGGAGCCCCACGCACGCCGAACATCTGGCGTGTCGGGTGCTGCAGCGGTCCGAACGCCGACAGGTTCTGGTTGCCGTGGCGGTCGATCTGGTTGGCGCCCATGACCACATGACGACGGCCCGACGCCACGACGTCGAACACCTTGCGGAACGGCATCCAGCCCTCGATGGGGCCGGTCTTGCCGATCGGCGGGGTGTCGGCGAGGATCAGCGCCTCGCCGTCGGTGATCAGCAGGTCGGGTTCGGTCGTCAGACGTGCCAGGCGGGCGCCGAGCAGCGGGACGGGAGCCATCGGCGACGCCATGATCTCGCCTGCGCCGGCGAAGATGTCGGCACACGAGATGACGCAGTACTCGGCCCTGGTGACTTCGACCTGGGTCTCTGCGGTGCTCACTGTCCGTCCTCCTTCTGCTCGTCCTGCCAGGAACTGACCTCGCGCTGGTAGGTCTCCTCGTCGACCTGGAGGAATCGGCGGGAGAACGCCTCCCAGGTGTCGGGCTCCTTGGCGGAGGCCACGTAGAACTGCTGGAACTTCTCGTCTCGTCCATACTCACCGGCGAACGTGAAATGCGCCCCGTTGGGGGTATGCACCACCCGGTCGACGTTCATGCGGTTCAGCAGGAGTCGCTGATGCGGAACGGTTTTCACCAGGACCTCGGTGGAGACGATCTGATCGGCCTCCAGGTAGCGGCGTTCGGCTGCCCCACAGTAGAGATCGTCGAAGTACGGGTCGACGCCGGTGTAGGCGGCGTTGCCGTGCGCGTCGGCCAGGTCGAGATGGACGAACGCGGCGTCGAGCTTCAGTGCCGGCATCGCGACCAGCGTCTGGGTCCGCCCGTCGGCATCCGGGTAGGGGGACTCGACGGTCTTGAGCTCACCCTCCCAGAAGTTCAGGACATCGGAACCGAGCCCGGCCCGGATCGGGAGGAACGGCACACGGGCCGCGGCGGCCTCGAGGCCGCACTTGACCATGCCCTCGTCCATCTCACGCACCTCGATCTCGCCGTTGGTGCGCGCCTTGGCGAACCACGGGTCGTAGAAGGGGGCGGAGTCCAGCGAGACGAAACCGTAGTAGGCACGGCGCACCTTGCCGGCGGCGCAGAGCAATCCGAGGTCGGGGCCGCCGTAGGTCACGACTGTGAGGTCCTTGACGTCCGAGCGGGCGATCGCGCGGACCAGTGCCATCGGCTTGCGGCGCGAACCCCAGCCGCCGATGCCGATGGTCATGCCGTCGCGGAGTTCCGCGACGACGTCATCGAGAGTGCTTGTCTTGTCGGTCGGCATCTCAGGCGTGTCCTCCGTTGTGAGAAGCGTTCGAGGCGAGTGGCTTTCCGGTCGAGACGAACGCATCGCGATGCTCGTCGGCGACGCCGGCCAGGTTCAGCTCGAAGGTGAAACCCTGTTCGAGGCGGTAGCTGGCCTTCACGTCGACCGGGTCGATGTGGTTGATGGCCTCCTTGGCCGCCCGGATGACCCGGGTGTCCTTGGCGGCGATGGCCTCGGCGACCTCGAGCGCGGCGTCGAGGAGTTCCTCACGGGGCACGACGCGATACACCGAACCGAAGTGCTCGAGCTGCTGGGCCGTCACGTTCTTCGCCGTGAAGTAGAGGGTGCGCATCATGTGCTGAGGCACCAGGCGCGCGAGATGTGTTGCTGCGCCGAGTGCTCCGCGATCGACCTCCGGGAGCCCGAAGACCGCGTCGTCGGAGGCGACGATGACGTCGGCGTTGCCGACCAGACCGATGCCGCCGCCGACGCAGAAGCCGTTGACCGCGACGATCACCGGGACCGCACAGTCGTAGACGGCGCCGAAGGCCGCCGCGCAACCGCGGTTGGCGCCGATCAGGGCGTCGAAGCCCTCGGTGGCCTGCATCTCCTTGATGTCGACGCCGGCGTTGAAGCCGCGTCCCTCGGCGCGCAACACCACGACGTGCGTGGCCGGGTCGACGCCGGCCGCGGTGACCGCGTCGGCGAGTTCGAACCACGCGGCCGATGGCAGCGCGTTGACCGGCGGGTAGTCGACCGTGATGGTCACGATGCCGGATTCGGTACGTGTCGTGGTGATCGGCACGCGTGCTCCTCTCGTGGCTGCGGTGTCAGCCTCGTGGGCTGCGCAAGCATTGAACCAAGCAAATGCTTGGTTGTTTGGTAGGGTAGCACCCATGCAGACGCAGTCACAGGCCGAGCTGGGCCTGGTCGGGAAGGTTGTCCTGGTCACCGGCGGTGCACGTGGGGTCGGCGCGGGTATCACCCGGGTGCTGTCGGCCCTCGGAGCCCGGCCGGTGATCTGCGGTCGGAACGCGGACAACCTCGCCGACGACCTCCGCGACATCGACTTCTTCTCCTGCGACGTCCGCGACGCCGCCGCCGTCGAGTCGATGATCGACGACATCGTCGGCCGCGCCGGCCGCATCGACGGGGTGGTCAACAACGCCGGTGGTTCGCCCTTCGCGCTGGCCGCCGACGCCTCGGTCCGCTTCGCGAGCAAGATCGTCGACCTCAACCTCCTGGCGCCGCTCGCCGTCGCCAAGGCGGCGAACACGGTAATGCAGACGCAGCCGGACGGTGGTGCCATCGTCAACGTCTCGAGCGTCAGCGGGCACCGGCCGTCGCCGGGCACGTCGGCCTACGGTGCGGCGAAGGCCGGCCTCGACAACCTGATGACGTCACTGGCCGTCGAATGGGCTCCGAAGGTGCGGGTGAACTCGGTCGTCGCCGGCCCCGTCGAGACCGAACAGTCGCACCTTCATTACGGAGACGACGCCGGGGTGGCAGCCGTCGGCGCCACCATTCCGCTGGGCCGGATGGCGACGCCCGTCGACGTCGGGAACGCCGTCGCCTTCCTGCTGTCACCGCTGGCCGGTTACATCAGCGGTTCGACGCTCACCGTGCACGGTGGCGGCGAGAAGCCCGCCTTCCTCGACGCGTCGACCGCCGGCAACGCCGTCTGACCATCCACACCTCGAAGTCTTTGCCGTTCAGAAAGGAAACGCCTTGAGTAGCAAGTTGAATGAGGGTCGTGTCGTCATCGTGACCGGCGCCGGACAGGGCATCGGACGAGCCCACGCTCTCGCCTTCGCCGCAGACGGTGCCAAGGTCGTGGTCAACGACTATGCGGAGAACCTCGCTGCCGAGGTCGTCGACGAGATCACCACGGCCGGTGGCGAGGCCGTCGCATCGGTGGGCGACGTGGCCGACTGGCAGAGTGGCGAGGCCATGGTGGCAACCGCCGTCGACACGTTCGGCCGGCTCGACGTCCTCGTCAACAACGCCGGTTTCGTCCGTGACCGCATGCTCGTGTCGTTGTCGGAGGACGAGTGGGACGCCGTCATCCGCGTCCACCTCAAGGGGCACTTCGTCGGTCTGCGGCATGCCGCCGCGTACTGGCGCGCAGAGGCCAAGGCCGGGCGAACCCCGCAGGCACGGATCGTGAACACGAGTTCCGGTGCCGGACTGTACGGTTCGATCGGGCAGGGCAACTACGTCGCCGCGAAGGCGGGGATCTCGGCGCTCACCATCCAGGCGGCTGCCGAACTCGGCGGTTACGGCATCACCGTCAACGCGATCGCGCCGGCTGCCCGTACCGCGATGACCATGGGTGCCGGCGACGCGATGGCCGCGCAAATGGCAGCTCCCGCCGACGGCTCGTTCGACGCGATGGACCCGGCGAACATCTCACCGCTCGTGGTGTGGCTCGGCTCGCCCGAATCGGCGGCGGTGACCGGTCGCGTCTTCGAGATAGAGGGCGGCAAGATCTCGGTGACCGATGGCTGGCAGCGAAGCGTCGAGCGCGACAAGGGATCTCGCTGGGAGGCCGCCGAACTCGGTCCGGTGGTCGAGGAGATCCTGGCGAAGGCGCCGGTCCCGATGCCGGTCTACGGCGCGCGGTGACCTCGGCAGACAGAGATCAGCAGCGGATCGCGGCGGCCCGGGCGTATGTCGACGCCCTGGTCAGCCACGACCCGTCGGCGGTGTCGTTGCATCCCGATTGCACCCGCGTCGAATTCGGCGTGCGGACCGGGCGCAACGGGCCGCACATCGCCCGCAGCCTCGCCAAGGGGCCGCAGTTCCGCCTGATCCACCGGATCTCGGACTTCACCGCGACGGTTGACGGGCACAGCGTCACCACCCGATATGTGGTGCACGTCCGCCCGCGGGCACTGCGCCTCGGTGCTTCGGTGTCGGAGACCTTTGTCGTAGACGAGGAGAACCGGATCCGGGCGATCGTCGCGCGTTTCGGACTGCCCCGGCCCCAATCCGCCTGAGCTGCAAGCACGAACGACCGAACCCACCACCCCGTGCGGGATGGTGGGTTCGGTTGTCTGCGCTGGGACTAGGCGCCGGGTGCGCGCACGACCATCGGCACTCCGGGGAAGTACGCGGCCATCTCCGAGCGCGACTTGCGCAGGGCGGCGGTGCCGTACCCGGACTTGCGGTACTGCGGGTGAATCCAGATGCGCAGGTCGACCTCGCCGTTCTTGAGCTCGCCGAAGACGAAGCCCACCTTGGAGTCCCCCTCGACGGCGACGAGCCAGACGGCCTCTTCGGCGTCGACTCGGTCGGTGGCGGCGCTGATCTCGGCGGCGACGTCACCGGCCGGTGCACCCGAACCGTCGCCCGCGGTGCCGAGTTCGTCGGTGCGGGCCGCGAACAGTTCGGCGTCGGTCTGCGGGTCGAACGGACGCAGGTCGAGGGTGTCGCCGCTGCTGGCGGGACGCTCGGCCAGGGTGAAGGTGAGGGCGCTGTTGAGGTCGTCGAGCTCAGCCTGGTTCTTGCGGCGCTCGTCCTTGGTCAGCTGGTTCAGCTTCATGTCCAGGATCGCCTTCGCGCCCAGCTGCGATTTGCCGAGCAGGCCCGCGATGGCGGTGACGGCCTCGTCGTGATTCTCCGCGTCGACGATGGCGTCGAGGACCTCGTGTCGACGCTCCAGTGCGGTGAGCAGGGCGTCGGCGATGTCGCGGCGAGTGGTGGCCTGGTCAAGATCAGTCATGCTTCGATCCTAGGACACCCCCGGTGGCTCCGTGGGCCGGCCTCGGGGCTTCGTCGAGCGCATCCGGGACGGCAACTTAGAACATGTTCTACAAGCAATAACCGCCATTTTGGTGGTCCTTCTTTCCTGAAGCTGTAACACGTCCTAGTCTTGTGACATGACGAACGAGGGTACGACGACCGCACCGACCGACTTCGATCACCTTCGCGGGGGCACACACATGGGCGACCTGATGGTCGCCGCGCTCAAGCGGCACGCCGATCGCACCGTGCTGTCCCTGGGTGACACGGAGATGACGGGCGGTGAGATGGCCGCCGCGATCAGCCGCTACATCCAGGCCTTCGAGGGTCTGGGCGCGGGCACCGGCACCGCGGTCGGCCTGCTGGCGCTGAACCGCCCCGAGGTGCTCTTCGTGATCGGAGCCGGTCAGACGCAGGGATGGCGACGCACCGCGCTCCACCCGCTCGGCTCGCTCGACGACCACGCCTACGTCCTCGCCGACGCCGGCGTCTCGACCCTCATCATCGATCCCGTGCCGATGTTCGTCGAACGTGCGGCCGCCCTACTCGAACGCGTCCCCGGACTGAAGCAGGTGCTGACCCTCGGTCCGGTGCCCGAGCAGTTGTCGGCGCAGGCCCGTGACGTCATCGCCGAGGCGGAGAACTTCGAACCGAAGCCGCTTGTCGCCGCGCACCTGTCGCCCGACCACGTCGTCTCGATCACCTACACCGGCGGCACCACCGGAAAACCGAAGGGCGTCATCGGAACCGCGCGAGCGATGGCGACGATGACCCAGATCCAGCTCGCCGAGTGGGAGTGGCCGGAACACCCGCGCTTCCTGCTCTGCACGCCGCTGTCGCATGCGGGTGCGGCCTTTTTCATCCCGACCCTCATGAAGGGCGGGTCGATGGTGGTGCTGTCGAAGTTCGATCCCGCCGAGGTCCTCAAGACCATCGAGGAGCAGAAGATCACGGCGACGATGCTCGTGCCGTCGATGCTGTATGCGCTGATGGATCACCCGGATTCGCGGACGCGTGACCTGTCGTCGCTGGAGACGGTGTATTACGGTGCGTCGCCGATCAATCCGGTGCGTCTCGCCGAGGCGATCGAACGGTTCGGTCCGATCTTCGCCCAGTACTACGGACAGTCCGAGGCGCCGATGGTGATCAGCTATCTCGCCAAGGACGATCACCCGGGACCGGGGGAGGATCAGCGTCGCCTGAGCAGCTGCGGCCGGCCGTCGGCGTTCCTGCGCACGGCACTGCTCGGACCCGACGACAAGCCGGTGCCGCAGGGCGAACCGGGTGAGATCTGTGTCGCCGGACCACTTCTCGCGGGCGGTTACCTCGGCCTCCCGGAGCAGACCGCCGAGACCTTCCGCGACGGCTGGCTGCGCACCGGCGACGTCGCACGTGAGGACGAGGACGGCTTCTGGTTCATCGTCGACCGCACCAAGGACATGATCGTCACCGGTGGCTTCAACGTCTTCCCCCGCGAGGTCGAGGACGTCGTGGCCGAGCATCCGGCCGTCGGCCAGGTCGGCGTCATCGGTGTGCCGGACGAGAAGTGGGGTGAGGCGGTCACCGCGATCGTCGTCCTGCGTGCCGACGCGGATGCCGACGACGCTGCGAAGGAACGCATCACCGCCGAGATCCAGCAGACGGTCAAGGATCGTAAGGGTGCGGTGCAGTCGCCGAAGCGGGTCATCTTCGCCGACTCGTTGCCGCTGACCGCACTGGGCAAGCCGGACAAGAAGGCGCTGCGGTCGCAGTACTGGGCAGACTCCGAGCGCGGGGTCGGCTGACACCAGTCGTCGCTGAAACCGCCGCTGAAAACAGCCCCTGAGAAGCGCACCTGGGAACCGCCCCCGAGAACCGCCCTCAGCAGCCGGGCCGTCGACATAGTGTCGTCGGACCGTCTGTGGAGGGTCGTTCTCAGGGGCGTTTTTCAGTGTCGGACAAGAGTGCTCGCGCTCGATCGGACAGCGCCTTCCGAACCCACTCCGGTTCTTCGACGACGATGTCGTGGTCGAACATCGTTGTCCACAACGCGCGAACGGCATGTCGGTGGTCGGCGAACCGGAGTTCGACTCGCTGACGGGTTCCGTTGGCGTCCAACGTTTTCGATGACGCTGCGATCGACCGCACCTGTTCGGCGTCATCGGCGGCGCATTCGATCACGACATCGACCGGGTCGAACGAGGACCGGAACGCAGCACGACGACGCTCCCAGATCTCGTTCAGATCCACGTTCTCGTCGCGCACCGCCGGCTCGTCGAGGACCTCGACCCCGCTCATCCGGGACAACCGGTACATCCGTTCGTCTGTCCGGTCGCGCGGCCCGACGCCGTGTGCGACGAGGTACCACGTGTCGCCTGCGATGACGAGTCCGACCGGATCGAGGACCCGCTCGCGTGCCTCGACGGCGCCCCGCGGGCGGTAGCGGGTGCGGATCCGTCTGCCCGCGAAGACCGCGAACTGTACCGGGTCGAGGGCGTCGAGATCCTCCGGCGCATGGACGAACCCCTCCGGGCGGACCAGAACCCGTAGCGCGGCTCGCACTGCGGTACCCCGGTAGGTCTCGGGCAGGGCCGCGGTGACCTTGCGCATCGCGCTGGCGAAGGCGGGGGAGTCGAGCCGGCCCGTTCCGGCGAGGAGCGAGGTGGCCTCTTCGACGGTCAGTCCCGTGAGGTCGGTGCGATAGCCCGGTACGAGCGAGAAGCCGCCGTGCCGGCCACGTTCGGCGTACACCGGGACCCCCGACAGTGAGAGTGCCTCGATGTCGCGCAGCACGGTCCGCTCGGACACCTCGAGTTCGGCGGCGATCGTCGACGCGGTCACCTGATCGTGCTTCTTGAGCAGCATGAGGACTGCGATGAGGCGTTCGGCGCGCATGCCGGAATCTTCTCGCAAAAACATGACAGAAGGTGTCAGGTTTCCCGGTTTGACTGGATTCGTCAGTCACCGAGAGAGGAAAGACCATGAACGCACCGACCACCCCGCCGGATCCCCGCCCGGCCTTCACAGCCGCCACCACCTGGGTCACCGGACTGCTCTCCGCGGTGACCGCCGAACAACTGGACGCGCCGACGCCGTGCGACGAGTTCGACGTCCGCACGCTCGGTGCTCACCTACTTGCCACGGCACAGCGAGCGGCTGCGCTACCCGAGGGGGGTCGACGTACGGGCCATGCCGTTCATCGCCGACCGTTTCGACGCGCAGGAATACGCAACGGTCGCGGCGCGGGCGATCGATCTCTGGTCCGATGACGCCGTGCTCGCCCGGATGGTGCAGGTGCCGTGGGGTGAGGTGCCCGGCGCCGGCGCGCTGTGGGGCTACGTCAACGAAGCTCTCGTGCACGGCTGGGATCTCGCGGTTGCCACCGGGCAGCCGCCGGAAGCGGTACCCGAAGCCGCCACCGCGACCCTCGCCATCGTCCGTCGGTTCATCCGCGCCGAGATCCGCCAGGACCCGAACGTGCCCTTCGGTGGCGTTGTCGAACCCCGCGCCGGCGCGGGACCGGTCGAGACCCTGGCGAACTGGTCCGGGCGCGAGTCCGCGAACTGGGTTCCAGCCGCCACCACTCGGTGATCGCGCCGCACCTTCTTGCTCCCTGAGGTGCGAGCGCAGCGCCGCC
>NZ_JSYC01000037.1:29238-73694 GCF_054823965.1 Gordonia sp. GN26
ACGCCGCGTATCGAGGTCGCGGGTTTCGAGCAGCTCAACCGGCGGAGGGGTCCGGCAGCCACGCGCCGTGTAGTCCGGCGGGAACGCGGATCGGTAGGTCCACGGTGGCGATCGGGCCGTCCTGCGGGGCGTCGGCGCTGAGCAGGTAGAACCGCGAGGTCATGTCGGTCGGGTCGGTGCCGATCGCGCCCCAGTAGTCGCGTTCGGCGCCCGGGATGTAGACCGGTTCGCCGATTGCCGCGCCCGGGGTCCAGACCGTTTCCGTCCCGGCCGCGAGGTCGTGGAACCACAGGCTGTCGAGATCACGGCCGTCCCGCGGGCCCTTCGCGACGCTGGCGATGCGGTGATGCTCCCGCGTCAGCATCCGATCATCGACGCGCGGGAACTCCATGTCCGGTTCGGAGCTGTTCAGGACGGTCTTGGTGATCCCGGCGTCCGGGCGGAGCACCGCTCGCGTCAGGGACGACGCCGCGGGCGTCGGCTGGTCGGAGAAGCCACCCGGATAGGTCCACTCCACGTAGTCGACGGTGACCGACCCGTCGGGATTGTCGAAGGCGTTGGCGAAGTGCCAGACCCAGAACGGGTCGGTGTCGATCCAGCGCACCGCGGTGCCGTCCCGCGGGATCAGTGCGATGCGGGTCCCGCGCCGGGGCTGCCACGACAGCAACGACCCGCCGCTCATCACCGACGCGAAATCGAAGACCAGCGGGCACACGAACAGCACGAGGTAGCGGCTGGTCAGGGCCATGTCGTGGATCATGATCGGGGCGTCGATGCCGTCGACAGGGGTCGGCTTGCGAGTGGCCCGGCCATCCGGGCCGACGACGGCCCAGGTCAGGTACGGCGCCTCGAGTACGTAGTTGAACAGCACCATCTCGCCGGTCGACGGGTCGATCTTGGGATGCGCGGTGCTGCCGACGAACATCGCACCGTCACAGTCGGTTCGCCCGATGGTCGCCAGGTCGGCCGGCGAGATCTCGTACGGGCGGTCCGCCTCGGCCATCGCCAGCAGCCGCCCGCCGTGACGCACGATGTTGATGTCGGGCAACTCGCGGGTCGTGCCCGCGAGCTCGTCGCCGACCTCCGCCGCCGACGGGGTGTAACCGTCGATGATACCCGACCAGATGGCGTGTCCGGCAGTCTCTTCCGCGAGGACCATCGGGGTGCGGACGAAACGGTTGCGATACGACGCGCGTCCGGCGGCGAGGCTGATGCGGTGCACCATGGCGTCCCCGTCGATCGGATACACATACGAACCGATCGGGTCGAAGCGCATGTTGGGCCCGTTGCGCAGGTAGCTGCCCTGCAGGTCGGCCGGGATCTCCCCGCTGACCGGCAGGTCGACGGCGTCCACCTCGTCGCGCTGCGGGGCGAAGACGCCGGTGAGGAACGGGTTGCGGGACATGTCGACCGGCGCCGGGCGGGTCGGGACATCGGATGCGGTCATGACGCTGCTTTCGGCGAGCCGTGGATGACGATGATGTCGCTCCAGATTAGGGCGTTCCTGCAGGTCGCGTACGCCGATCGTCCGTTTCGTCCCGAATCGGCGGGTCCGGGGACGGGCGGTCGACGCGGTCGTCGTGATTAGCTTGGGCATGCGTTCGAGGCGGGGGAGCCGCGACTACGGGTCGATTCTGCTCGGCTCGGTCGAGGAGAGCGGGGTCAAGCAACGCGTCCGGATCCAGACCTTGCTGACCACGTCGATCGTGGTGGCGAATATTTTCGGCGCGGTCGTCGCGACGGCGCTGGCCGCCGTGGGCATCCCGCAACCGACCGTGTTCACCGCCGAACTGTGGTGGGTGAACTACATCGCGGTACCCGTGTACATCCTCGGCGCGTTCGTCATCGGGATCGGTTGGGGCACCCTGGTGGGCGTCCGGAATCTCCGATGGGCGATCCGCGACGAGGCCCCGACCAAGCGCGACGCACGCCGGACGATGCGCCTGCCCTGGAGACTGTCGCTGGTGCAGGGTCTGCTCTGGGCGGGCGCCACCGTGACGCTGACGATCATGTACGGCGTCGCCGACCCGCAGCTGATCCCCAAGACGGTCTTCGTCGTCGGCATGAGCGGCGTCGTCGTGGTGGGCATCTCGTACCTCTTCATCGACTTCACCCTGCGGCCCGTTGTGGCCGAACTGATCTCGGCCGGATTCCACCGCCGCAAGCGCACCGGTGTGAAGACCCGGGCGGTGATGTCGTGGATGGTCGGGTCGGCGATCCCGATCATCGGCATCCTGCTGGTCGTAGCATTCGGGATGGGGCGCGACGAGACATCCAAGCTCGACCTCTTCATCGGGGTGACGGTCCTGGGCCTCACCGCACTGTTCACCGGCCTCCTGCTGACACTGCTCTCGTCGATGAGCATCACCGGGCCGATCGGTTCGGTGCGATCCGGGATGAACCGCGTGACCTCCGGCGACCTCGAGAACGCCGACCTCGTCGTCTACGACGGCACCGAACTCGGTGACCTGCAGGTGGGTTTCAACGCGATGGTCTCGGGCCTGCGGGAACGAGAACGGATGCGCGACCTGTTCGGGCGCCACGTCGGCCACGAGGTCGCGGAGGCGGCGTTGTCGTCGGACCCCGAACTCGGCGGCACCGAGCGGGTGACCGCCGCACTTTTCGTCGACGTGATGGGTTCGACGACCCTTGCCGCGCAGCGCCGTCCGACCGAGGTCGTCGAGATCCTCAACAAGTTCTTCGCGGTGATCGTCCGAGCCGTCGAGGACAAGGACGGGCTTGTCAACAAGTTCGAGGGCGACGCCGTGCTGGCGATCTTCGGGGCACCCATCGAGCTCGACGATCCGGCCGGCGCCGCGCTGGCGGCCGCACGCCGCATCGTCGCCGACCTCGCGGTCGAGGTGCCCGAACTGTCCGCGGGGGTCGGGGTCAGTTACGGGGCCGTCGTGGCCGGAAACGTCGGCGCCATCGAACGTTTCGAGTACACGGTGATCGGCGACCCGGTGAACGAGAGTGCGCGGCTCTCCGAACTCGCCAAACGCGACCCGTCGAGTCCACTGGCGTCGGGACGCGCGGTCGAGGCGGCCGACCCCGCCGAGGCCCGTCGCTGGACCCAGCTGGAGACCCTGTCGTTGCGCGGCCGGACGGCCGAGACGGTCGTCTACGCGGCCGCCACGGGGGACCGCACGGCGACCCTCGCGAACACGCTGGGGGAGAAGGCGACTGCGGAAACGGACACCGGCTAGGTGGTCAGATGGCGTCCTCGGAGCTGATCACGAGGCCGTCGGGTCCGACGATGCTGAGGCCGAGGCCGTCGAAGACGGAGTACTTGTACCCGTTGTTGTAGGCGACGTAGTAGTAACGGCCGCTGCCGTTCTCCTGTTCGAACACGCCAGAGACCGGGATACACAGGGTGTTTCCCGAACTGCGCGCGACGCCCCGGTATTCGAGATCACCGTTGCCCCACTGGCAGATGGTGGCGGCGGACTTCGCGGTGACGACCGAGGTGACGGTGTACTGGTTGCCGTCGCACGACGGCGCGATCGGGGCGGCGCCGGCCGTGGACGTGCCGACGGCGAGCGCGCCGGCGGCGAGGACGAGTGATGCGCCGGCCGTGGCCAGGCGGGTGTGCGTAGTTGTCATGGAAACCGAAGCTAGATCAGGTTTTTCGTCTGCAACATGGGCAGAACTCCCCGCCATCGTTCAGGTGGATGACCCTTCGCCCTTCGATACGCCCTCCGCAGGCTCCGGGCTACTCAGGGAGCGGGAAAGGCTTCCGCAGGCTCCTGCCCCGCCGGCCGAGTAGCGCCGACCGAGCGGAGCGAGGACGCCGCGTATCGAGGTCAGGCCGGCTTCGCTACGGCTCGTCGCAGGCTCCTCGCCCCCTCGACCAGCGGGTGTCGAGGTCAGGGAGCAATTCAGGCGTCGCGGTCGCCCTGTCCCTCGGCGAAGTCGAGTCGGCGGAGCGCGATTCGCAGCACCTCGTCGTCGATGCGCCCGGCGTCACGTTCTTCGATGAAAACCTTGCGTTGCAGGTGCAGGAGTTCGGTGCGAATCCGGGAGCCGGCGGCGGTGGGGCTCTCGCCGAGCGTCTCGGGGCCACGGCCGAGTTCCTCCCACGCCACATTGCGCTGCGAGGTGATCCATTTGCGCATCAGGGCCACCTGCATGCGGCTGGGATCGTCGTCGGCGAGGTCGGCGGCGATCTCGTCCAACCGGCGTTCCGCCTCCCGCGAGGCCCGGTCCTGGGCGGCGGCATAGGCGAGACGATCCTGCGCGCGCTCGTCGCCGGTGACGCCCAGTTTCCGGATCACCCAGGGCAGCGTGGTGCCCTGGATCAGAAGGGTGCCGACCACGACCACGAACGTGAGCAGCAGGATCTCGGCGCGCGCCGGGAACGGTTCGCCGGACTCGGTTGTCATCGGGATGCCGAAGGCGGCAGCGAGTGAGACCACTCCGCGCATGCCCGCCCAGGAGACGACGAAGACCGAGGCCGGCGTCGGACGCGGTTCCGGTCCGAGCTTCCCGCGGAAGATGACCCCCGGCAGGAAGGCGGCCGGGTAGACCCAGAGGAACCGGATGATGATCGTGGCGGCGAGCACCGCGGCGGCGTCGATGGCGACCTGAACCCACGATTCGCCCTCGACGCCCTCGATGATGAACGGCATCTGGACGCCGATGAGCAGGAAGACGAACGCTTCCAGGATGACGTCGATGGACTTGCGCACCGCTTCGTCCTGGAGGCGGGTGGCATAGCCGAGGCGGACCGAACGCTGACCGAGGAACAACCCGGCCGTCACCACGCCGATCACACCCGAACAGTGCAGCTGTTCTGCGACGAAATAGGCGGCGAACGGCACCAATATGCCGATCGCGGTCTCCATCGGAGGGTCGGTCAACCAGACCCGGACCCACGAGACCGCCATGCCGAAGAGGAGGCCGACGACGAGTCCGCCGAGCGCCGCGACCGCGAAGGTCAGCAGCCCCTCGCCCAGTGAGGTGGTCAGGCCGATGGCGGCGGCGAGTGCGATGCGGAACGCGGTCAGCGCCGTGGCGTCGTTGAGGAGGCTCTCGCCGCCGAGGAGGGTCATGACCGGCCGGGGGAGTCCGAGGCGACGGCCGATCGCCTGCGCCGACACCGCATCCGGAGGCGCGACCACGGCACCGAGGACGAGTGCCGCGGTCAGTGGGAGGTTGGGGACGGTCAGGTGGGCCACGAACCCGACGACCACCGTCGTCACGAGTGGCAGACCCACGGCGAGTGCCGCGATCCCACGCCAGCGTGCTCGGATCGCCTGGTAGGAGCTCTCCTGGGCAGCGGAGTACAACAGTGGCGGCAGGATGAGGAAGAGTACGAGTTCGGGGTTCAGCTCCGGCGTCGGCAGGCCGGGGATCCAACCGATCGCCAGGCCGACGGTGACCAGGATCAGCGGCGAGGACAACCCGTAGCGCCGGCAGAGAGCAGACACCGCCAACGCGACGACCGCGATGACCAGAAGCGATGCACTCATCCGAGCGACTGTAATCGCCGCAGGCCGTGTTGATAATGGTGAACATGCAGATCTTTCGCCGGTTCTCGTCCCGCGGCGCTGACGCGTCGGGCCCGGCACCCGACGCCGACGCAGCGTCGGATCCGTCCGCGCGCTGCCCCGACCTGGCCGCGGTCGCAGGCGACGCGATACCCGTGCCGGAACCTCCGGCGGGCGAGAGACTCTCCTGCGAGGGCTGCCTCGCGATCGGCGAGGACCACTGGGCACACCTGCGGATGTGTCTGCGATGCGGGTACATCGGATGCTGCGACTCGAGTCCGCGCCGGCATGCGACCGCGCACTTCCACGACACCGCCCATCCGGTCATGCGGTCCGCCGAACCCGGCGAGAGCTGGAGGTGGTGTTACGTGCACGAGGTCATCGGTTGAGAGCCGCACCACGACACCGCACAACCGGGTGTCACCGTGGCAGAACCCGTACCGGCGACAAGTAGGATTTGGGAATGACGTCGAACAGCGAGAGCGCGACCAGCGCGGATCAGCCGGCGCCGACGATCGGCCCGCCGGATGTCATCGGCACGCCGCTGAGTCCGACGGCGACCAAGGTGATGGTGCTCGGTGCGGGCGAACTCGGCAAGGAGGTCGTGATCGCGTTCCAGCGTCTCGGCGTCGAGGTCGTCGCCGTGGATCGCTACGCGAATGCGCCCGGTCAGCAGGTCGCGCATCACGCGGAGGTCATCGACATGACCGACCCGGAGGCGCTGCTCGCCGTCATCGACAAGCATCGGCCCGCCTATGTGGTACCGGAGATCGAGGCCATCGCGACCGAGGCGCTCGTCGAGGTCGCCGAACGGGGCATCGCGGAGGTCATCCCGACCGCGAGTGCCGTCGTCGCCACCATGAACCGCGAGGGCATCCGGCGCCTCGCCGACGAGGAACTCGGCCTCCCGACGTCGCCGTACCTCTTCGCCGACACTCTCGAGGAGCTGACGGTCGCCGCCCGGCAGATCGGCTTCCCGTGCGTCGTGAAGCCGGTGATGTCCTCCTCCGGCAAGGGCCAGTCGGTCCTGCGTGGACCCGACGACGTCGCGTCGGCGTGGGAGACCGCGAACACCGGCGGCCGGGTCCAGGGCAACCGGGTCATCGTCGAGGGTTTCATCGAATTCGACTACGAGATCACGCTTCTCACGGTGCGCGCGATCGACCCGCGGACCGGGCTGCTGACCTCGCACTTTTGTGCGCCGATCGGTCACCGCCAGATCAACGGCGACTACGTCGAGAGCTGGCAGCCGCACGAGATGAGTCCGGACGCGCATGCCTCCGCGACGTCGATCGCGGCCCGCATCGCCACCGCGCTCGGTGACGGAAAACTCGCCGGCCGTGGCGTTTTCGGCGTCGAGCTGTTCATCCAGGGCGACGACGTCTACTTCTCCGAGGTGAGCCCGCGACCGCATGACACCGGCCTGGTCACCATGGCGACCCAGCGGTTGTCGGAGTTCGAGATGCACGCCCGCGCGATCCTCGGCCTCCCCGTCGACGTCACGCTGGCGTCGCCCGGCGCGTCGGCGGTGATCTACGGGCAGCTCGACCAGCCCGCCATCGGATTCGAGAACGTCGCCGCGGCACTCGCGGTGCCCGAGACCGACATCCGTCTGTTCGGCAAGCCCGAGAGCTTTCATCGCCGGCGCATGGGGGTGGTCACCGCGACCGCCGACGACGTCCCCGCCGCTCGCGAGCGCGCCGTGCGTGCGGCTTCTCTCGTCACGCCCGTGCCGGGCCGTCCCGCTGTCCGCAAGGCGACGGTCCTGCCGCCGCCGGCTCCGCCCGCACCGCCGCGCCGTCCCGGCCCCCAATCCGGACACGCCGGCCCGCCGCCCGGACCCGTCGGTCCTCCGCCAGGGGTCGCCGGACCCCCGCCCGGGCCTGCCGGTCCGCCGCCCGGTCGTCCCGTCCCGCCGCCCGGTCGGCCGGTACCGCCTCCCGGTCCGCGCCCCGCACCCCGACCCACCGGCGGTCCCGGAGGTCAGCGGCCGATGGCACCTCCCGGGGCGCCCCGTCCCGCAGGTCCTCCCCGGTCGGCGGCCCCGGGGCAGTCCCCGGTCATGACGTCGCTGGTGAAGACCGGTGATCCCGCCGACGAGCCGGCCTCCGGGTCGCCCGTCGCCGGCGAGTGACCAGGCGTCGAACAGGTGCCGTTCTGGGGTGAGTTGCTGGTCGCGGCCGTCATCTTCGTCGGCCTGGTCGGGATCGTCGTCCCGATCCTGCCGGGAACGCTGCTGATCGCCTGTGCGCTGCTCGTCTGGGCGATCGTCGTGGGCGGATGGGCCTGGTCGGTGTTCGCCGCAGCCCTCCTCGTGCTCGTGGTCGGCGAGGTCATCAAATACCTCGTCGCCGGGAAGTCGTTGCGCACGGACGGAATTCCGAACCGAACCGTCGTGGTGGGTGGGATCGTCGGGATCGTCGGTTTCTTCGTCGTGCCCGTGATCGGTCTGCTCCTGGGTTTCGTCGTGGGTGCGGTGGCCGCTGAACTCGTGCGGACCCAGAGCCTGGAGTTGGCATGGCGCGGTGCGGTGGCCGCGCTCAAGGCCGCGGCCAAGACGATCGGCATCGAACTGCTCTTCGCGCTTGTCGCCACCGGCATCTGGACGGGCGGCGCCTTCGTCTGGTGAGGCTCGTTCTCCGAGAACGGGAACGGCCGACCTCCGCGTGCCAGAATGGCGCCTGTGCGCATCGGGATGACGATGCCCGTGATGGAGCCGGACCTCGACGCAGAGACCCTCCACTCATGGGCCACCACCATTGACGACGGTCCCTTCAGCTCCCTGTGCTGGGGTGAGCGGATAGCGTTCGACAACCCCGAGTGCCTGACGTTCCTCGGTGCAGCAGCCGCATGGACCCGACGCGTACCCCTGGTGATGACGGTCGTGGTGCCCCAGCTGCATGACCCGGTCATGCTCGCGAAAGCACTGGCGACCGGAGACATGTTGTCGGAGGGCAGGCTCACGGTGGCGCTCGGGGTCGGCGGTCGGCACGAGGACTATCGGGCCGTCGGCGCGGACCCGTCCACCCAGACCATGAGGCAGCTCGCCGACCGGGCGGCGACGATGAAGCAGGTCTGGGCCGGCGAGAAGCTGACCGAGTCGGTGCTCCCGGTGGGGCCGCCGCCCTATCGCAAGGGCGGTCCGTCGCTGCACGTCGGCACCACCGGGCCCAAGACCATCCGCAGCGCCGTCGACTGGGCCGACGGCATCGCCGGCGTCACGCTCGACCTCGATGCATCGAAGCAGAACGAACTGTTCGACGTCGCACGGTCGGCATGGGCCGAGGCCGGGCGTCCCACACCGCATCTCGCCACGTCGTTCTGGTTCGCCATCGGTGAAGGTGACGCGCCGCGGGCACAGGTGACCCGGCATCTCCACCACTACATGAACTGGATTCCGTCGGAGTTCGTCGACGCCATCGCGCCCACGACGGGGTGGTCGGGTACCGAGGCCGAGCTCACCGAGGTGCTGCGCCGCTTCGCCGACATCGGCACCGACGAGGTGCAGCTCATCCCGACGAGTTCGGACCCCGACCAGCTCCGACGCGCGGCGAACGTCGCCGCCGCGTTCACCTGACGGGTCCGGAGAACGAAGGTGCGGCAGTCGGTTCCGGAATCCGGGACCAACTGCCGCAATGCGTCGGTGACTAGTGGACGGCGTCCGTCCCGGGCTTCAGCATCACCAGGCACAGCACGGCGGCTGCGGCGGTGAGGACACCCGAGAAGATCAGGCACAGCTGCATGCCGTCGAGAAAGGCGTCGCCGACGGCGTTCATAACCGTCGGGGTGTCCGCACCGAGATCGAGACCTGCCACGGCACCGAGACCCTCACCGTCCACCGCGTCGACGACGCGCTCGCGCAGCTCGCCGTCGATCCCGGCATCGGCGAGCTGTCGGGGCAGCGAGCTCACCGCGCCCGCGGTGAGCAGGGCGCCGAGGACGGCCGGGCCGAGCGCGCCGCCGACCTGACGGAAGGCGTTGTTGCCCGCCGCCGCCATGCCCGCCAGTCGGTAGGGCACCGCGGCGACCGCGGTCGCGGTCATCGGCGCCATCACGAAACCCATGCCGAGACCGAGGACGACCAGGCGCCACCCGATCGCGGCGAACGAGGTGTCGGCGTCGATGGTGAGCAGCGCGAACTGTGCCGCGGCCACCGCAGCCAGGCCGCCGCCGATCAGGAAACGCGCCTGGACCCGGTGCATCAGCTTGCCGGCAAGCGCACCCACGACCATCGAAGCGCCGTTCATCAGCGCGAGGCGCCAGCCGGCCTCGATCGTGCCGAGCTGCTGCACCAGGCCGAAGTACATGCTCAGCACGAAGATGAAACCGATCAGCGACAAGAAGCTGATCATCGCGATCAGCGTGGTGACGGTGAAGGCGCGACTGCGGAACAGCGCGAGGTCGAGCATCGGGCTGTCGGAACGACGTTCGACGGCCACGAAGGCCGCGCCCGAGAGCACCGCGATGATCAGGGCGACGATCACGCGGGCATCGCCCAGTCCGTTGACGCCGGCCTCGATCACGCCGAAGACCAATGCGGTGACCGCGACGGCAGCGGTCACCTGACCGGGCCAGTCGAGCCGCCGGTTGTGCGGCGCACGCGATTCCGGGAGCGCGGCCAGGGCGATCGCGAAGGCGGCGACCGCGAACGGGACGGGCAGCACGTAGATGAATCGCCAGCCGAGGTTCTCGGCCACCGGTCCGGCGATCATCGGCCCCACCGTCAGCGCCAGCATCAGCGACGACGCCCAGATGCCGATGAACTTTCCGCGTTCCCGGAAGTCGGGGACCGCGTGGCTGATGAGCGCGAGGGTCGTCGGCAGCAGTGCGGCGGCGCCGGTACCGGCCAGGGCCTGGCCGACCCATACGAACGCGATGGACTGCGCCGACAGTGCGACAACGGCGCCCAGCGCGGACAGCGCGAGGCCGGTCAGATAGACCTTGCGGCGGCCGTGGACATCGCCGAACACACCAGCGGTCAGGATGAACGCCGCCATCGGCAGCACGAAGGCGTCCTGCACCCAGGACAGCTGCGCCGTCGACGCGCCGAGGGCGTTGCCGATCGCCGGCAGGCTCACCGCGACGCTGGTGATCGGTAGGTAGGCCACGAAGACGCCGAGGCAGGCCATCACGATGGTGGCCGTCCGGCGCTCGGGGGGAGCGGGAAGGGTGGTGGACGTGGTGGTCACGCACACTCGCTTTCGATGTCAGGGGTGGCACGGCCGATCGGACGCGACCACGGGTCGTCGTCCGGATGGGACTCGGAGATGGTTGCCGCGCGAAGCGCAGGACCCAATTGTCCGGGGCGGGAGTACGAAACCTGCAACCAGAACGCCCTGCGCGGCACATTTGTCGGCTGAAGCGGTGCTGGCCGGTAGTATCCCTCCACGATGGATGACATTGACGGAACAATCCTCCGCGCACTCCAGGTGTATCCGCGCGCATCGTTCCGCCTGCTCGGGGAGGTCGCCAGGATCTCGGAGCAGACCGCGGCGAGGCGGTACCAGGCCCTGCGCCGGGCCGGGGTGACGAGAGTCGTCGGTGTCGTCCGCCCGGCGGTGCGTGGCGATGCCGAGTGGGTGGCACGCGTGCGATGCCGTCCCGACCGGTTGGAGCCGCTGGCCGCGTCCCTCGCTCGGCGCCGTGATGTGGTCTTCGCCTACGTCGTGTCCGGCGGGTCCGAGATCATCTGCATCGTCCGGGCGCCGATCGGGGACGTCGGTGACGATGCGCTGCTCGCGGCGCTGCCGTCGCGCGCGGCGGTCCTCGACCTTCGGGTCGATCTCCTGTTGCACGCCTTCAACCCGGGTTCGGCGTCGAAGTGGACCGGCTTCGGCGGGTGGTTGTCGGACGAGTCCCGCGCGCTGGTCGCCGCGGCGGCGTCCGGTACCGCCGGCGTCGACGAGGATCCCGACGACGGTGGGCTGGTCGAGAACGCGCGCCTCACCGACGACGACGCGCCGCTCATCGATGCGCTGACGCAGGACGGCCGGCTGCCGCATCGGGAGCTGGCACGTGTCTGCGGGTGGACGGTGGGACGGGTGCGTCGGCGACTGCGGACCCTGGAACAGAGCGGTGCGCTGCAGTACGACGTCGAGATCCTGCCCGAGCGGCTCGGTTTCGGGTTGAGTGCCACCCTGTGGCTCAGAGTGTTGCCGGGCGCCGTCGATGCGGTGGGCGAGACGGTCGCCGCGCACGACGAGGTGGCGTTCGCGGCCGCGATCAGCGGCGAACACAACCTGATGGTCTCGGTGATCTGCCGCGACGCCGAGGACTTCTACCGGTACCTGCGCACCAGAATCGGTGCGATGGAAGGGATTCTCGGCTACTCGGTGAGCATCCGTGTCCGGCGGTTGAAACAGTCCGCGTCACTGGTGGTGCAGGGGCGTCTGATCCAGCCCGTGTGACCCCGATTGATCCCTCGATGACACGAACCTGCTGTTCGGAAGTACCGGATGGGGGCGTCGTGCGCGGTAACTTCCTTCTGTGACCTCGCCGACGACCGACAACCAGGGCCTGGTGAGGTTGTGCGTGCTCGCCGTTCTCGCCGGCTGCGTGACCGGTGTCCTCGGCGGGGCTTTCCGGTGGTGCCTCGACCATCTCAACCGATGGCGGTTCGAGATGCTCGACTGGGCCGACGGGCTCGGCGCCCCGGGGTGGTTCATCCCGGTGGCGCTGACGGCCGCGGGCGCGGCTTTCGGAGCGCTCGTCTCGCACCTGGTGCCGACCGCGGCGGGTAGCGGCATCCAGCATGTGGAGGCCGTGGAACGCGGTGAGGCGGAACCGGCGCCGCTGCGCGTTATCCCTGCCCGCTTCGTCGGTGGGCTGGCCGCGATCGGCTCGGGTCTGATCCTCGGCCGGGAGGGGCCGACCGTGCACATGGGTGCCGCTGTCGGTTCCGAGACCGGGCGCCGCGCCGGGCTCGACGAATACGACGTCCGCGTCATGCAGACCTCGCTCAGCGGGGCCGGTCTCGCCGTCGCCTTCACCGCGCCGGTGGGTGGCGCGTTGTTCGCGCTCGAGGAGGTGACCCACTCCTTCCGGCTCCGGGTGGTGGTACCGACCATCCTCGCCGTAGCCGCGGCGGTGGCCTGCGGCCACGTGATCCTCGGCGACCGGCCCGACTTCCTCGTGGGTGCGGTGGCGCCGCCCTCGATCACCCTGCTGCCGGTGTTCGTGGTCTTCGGTCTGCTCAGCGGGCTCATCGGGATCGCTTATGGCCGTGCGGTTCTCGCGGCGATCACCGCGGTCCGGGGGATCACTCGCGTCCCGCAGATCGCGAAGGCCGCGATCATCGGCGCGGTCGTCGGTGGCCTGATGGCCGTCGACACCGACGCGGCCGGCGGCGGAGACAATCTGGCGCAACAGATCTTCGACGGCTCGGTGGTCCTGCCGGTGGTCGCCGCACTGTTCATCGTCCGGTTCGTCGCCGGACCGCTGTCCTACGCCGCGGGCACACCCGGTGGTCTGTTCGCGCCGATGCTCGCACTCGGTGCACTGTGGGGTGTGCTGTTCGCCGCAGGCCTCGAGGCCGTGATCCCGCAATCGGATTCGACGCTGCGCGATGCCCTCGTGCTCGCGGGCATGGCCGCACTGTTCGGCGCGGTGGTGCGGGCGCCGCTCACCGGCATGGTCGTGGTGATGGAGATGAGCGCGACGACGACCGTGGCGGTCCCCATGCTCGCCGCGACCGCGGCCGCCGTACTCGTCGCACACCTCTCCGGGACCCCGCCCGTCTACGACTCGCTGCGGGAGCAGATGCTCGCCAACGACACCGGCCGCGAACGGGATCCAGGCGCCTAGAAGGCGCGCGTGTGCGCGCCGAGCGGCACGATCAGCGGTCCGCCCGAGATCGGGTCCGTCATCACATGTGCCCGTAAACCGAAGGCCTCGTCGAGCATCTCGGCGTCGATGACCTCGGCCGGGGTGCCGGTGGTGACGATGGCGCCGTTCTTCATGACGACCAGCGAATCGCTGTAGCGTGCGGCGAGATTGAGGTCGTGCAGGACCATCACCACGGTCTTGCCGTGGTCGTCGCGGAGGCGGCGGACGAGGTCGAGGACGTCGATCGAGTGGGCGAGATCGAGGTAGGTGGTCGGCTCGTCGAGCAGGATGAGGTCGGTGCCCTGCGCGAGCGTGAGCGCGATCCAGACCCGCTGGCGCTGACCGCCGGAGAGGGCGTCGAGGGTTCGGTCGGCGAGTTCGATGGTGTCGGTCATCTCCATCGCCTCGGCGACAGCAACTTCGTCGGCGGCGGTCGCCTGCTGGTACCACCGTTGGTGCGGGTGCCGGCCCCGGCCGACGAGGTCGGCGACGGTCAATCCCTCGGGTGCGACCGGGTTCTGGGGCAGGATCGCCAGGGTCCGGGCGATCTGCTTGGGCCGCACGTGCGCGATGTCGTCGCCGTCGAGGTAGACGGTGCCGGCCTTGGGTGGCAGCAGTCGGGCGAGGCATCGGAGCAACGTCGACTTACCGCATCCGTTGGAGCCGATGATGGTCGTGACCTGGCCGTCGGGGATGTCGATGTCCAGGCCGTCGATGACGACCCGCTGGTCGTAGCCGACGGTGAGTCCGCTGCCGCGGAGCCGGGACGTCGTCTGCGGGGCGTTCTCGGTTGGGGAGATGGTCATACGGTCGCCTTCCGGGACATCGCGATCATCAGGTAGATGAGGAACGGTCCGCCGATCGCGGCGGTGACGATGCCGACGGGTAGGCCGCCGGGCAGCACCGTGCGGCACAACAGATCTCCGCCGAGCACCAGGGACGCACCGATCAGGCCGGACAGGAGCGGGGTCGGCACCGCGGTGCGGGCCAGCCGCAGTGCGATCTGCGGGGCGAGCAGGGCGACGAAGGCGATCGGTCCGGCGGCGGACACGCACAGCGCACTGACCAGGACCGCGGTCAACAGCAGCGTCGTGGACACCGCACCGGTGCGGACGCCGAGTCCGCGTGCGAGATCCGGTCCGAGGCTGAGCATGCCGATCTGCCGCGAGAGCACGACGATCACCACGATCCCGAAGACGACCCCGCCGACCACCGGCCAGACATTGGACCAGCCCACGTTGGCGACCGAGCCGACCAGCCACACCTGGGCACGCCCCACATCGCGGATGTCGGCGCGGGTCAGCAGGAAGTTGGTCAGCGCCTGCAGCATCCAGGTCATGCCGACACCGATCAGCACGAGGCGGAACGGGTTGATGCCGCTGTTGGCCTTGCGGCCGGGCCACGCGAGCACGTACATGAGCGTTGCGGTCAGCAGCGCGCCGATCATCGCCGACGCCGGGACACCGAGGTCGCCGAACCAGCTGCCCCAGCTGGTGTTCGAGAAGGCGATGGCCGCGACCGCCGCCGCGCTCGCCCCGGCGGTGATGCCGAGGATGTCGGGGGTGGCGAGTGGATTCTGGGAGATCAGCTGGGTGAGTGAGCCGGAGCATCCGAGCCCGATGCCCACCAGCAGCCCGACGAGGGCCCGGGGGAGCGCGACGTCGAAGACGACGACATTCTCGATGCGGGTGCCCCCGCCCAACAGGATTCGCGCGACGTCGATCGGGGTGAGGGGGAAGTCGCTGACGCCGACGCTGGTCAGGAACAGCACCACGGCGAGTGCGGCCGAGACGAACGCGACGACGAGCATGCGCGGGCGCACGACGAACGACACCGGTTCGACCGCGAGGCGGTAGCCCCCGGGATGCGGGGCGATGCTGCGTGAACGGGCCGTTGGCTTCGGTGTTGTCACATCGGACGTGCTCATACGGTTGCCAACCTCTGCCGACGGACCATGAAGATCAGGAACGGGGCGCCGACCAGGGCGAGCATGACGCCCACCTGGACCTCACCCGGGCGTGCGACGACGCGGCCGAGGATGTCGCAACCGACGAGGAGTATCCCGCCGAGCAGCGCCGAATACGGGATGATCCAGCGGTAGTCGGCGCCGACGAACGCCCGCGCGATGTGCGGCACGACGAGTCCGAGGAACACGATGGGCCCGCAGGCCGCGGTGGCGGCGCCGATCAGCAGGGTGATCGTCAGGATGCCGAGCGCGCGGATCAGGACCACCCGCGAGCCCAGCGCCTTGGTCATGTCGTCGCCCAGGCTGAGGACGTTCAGGAAGAAGCCGCTCGCCAGCGCGAACACCAATCCGACCCCGATGAACGGCAGGCTCGCCCAGAACACGTCGATGCCACGGCCTGCGGTCGAACCGACGCTCCAGAACCGCCACTGGTCGAGCGAGTTGGTGTCCACGAGCACGATCGACGAGGTGATCGCGGTGAGCATCGCCGTCAGGCCGGTGCCGGCCAGGACCAGGGTGAGCGGACTCGAGCCGCTCAGTGCCGACAGCCCGAAGACGACGGTCGCGGCGATGATCGCGCCGAGCAGACCGAAGAACATGAACGCGACGGGGCTGGTGATCCCGACCAGGTAGATACCGGCCACCACGGCGCATGCGGCTCCGGCGTTCACGCCGAGGATGCCGGGATCGGCGATGGGGTTACGCGTGTGTCCCTGGGTGAGGGCACCGGCGGCGCCGACGGCCAGACCGGCGAACAGACCGAGGAGGGTCCGGGGGACGCGGAGGTCCCAGACGATGCCGTCGACGTCGGTGTCCTTGCTGATCGCCGGCATCCGGAGATCGAGGAGGGCGGCCCAGATCTCGGAGATCCCGTCGGCGAAACTCGCCCAGACCTCGTCGAGCGGGACGGGACGGGTGCCGAAGAGCACGGAGGCGACGACCAGCCCCACCAGAACCGCGACCAGCACGGGAATGCCGAGAACACGGAAGGGGCGGCGCACGAAGGGTTACCTTACCAACGCTGTTCGGCGACGCTCGTGGCGCGGCATCGTTCATGTCGTTCGGGTAACGAAAGACCGCACCGGAGTGAGTGGAGGTTGTGTCTTCGGTAACACTGCGGTGAGCTCGGATCGATATGCCCAGTGTTTCCAGGGTTGTGAAAAAGGAGGATCGATGAAGTCACTCAAACGGGCCGTTGTCGGGGTTCTGGCTGCGGGAAGCATCGCGGCAGGAACGCTCGTGGGTGCCGCGCCCGCGCAGGCCGCCGTCCCCAACCTGCAGATGACCGGTGGGGTCTACTGCCAGTTCGGTGCCCCGGGTACCCCGTGGAACCAGGCGTGGAGCATGACCCGGTTCATGCGCGTCACCGCGCGTGACGGCGAATTCCGCAACGTCACACTGCAGGAGACCGGCGGCGCGACGAAGTTCAAGGCGCAGCTGAAGAAGAACGAATCCCTCACCATCAAGACCACCTGGTTCGGCTGCTTCCCGTCGTCGATCTCCGGCTACGCGATCTCCGACTACGCCGAGAACCTGACCGACAACGTCGGTTTCTGGTGGAACGTCCGTCGCATCGACAATCCGTTCGACCGCTTCGGCACGGGCTCGTCCGCGTCGGCCGCCCAGGTGACCGGCGGCGGCAACAACGTCAAGGGAGTGCCCACCATCCCCGGGCACTGAGTCCGGAACGAACAAACGACGAGGGGCGACCGGTGAAGAACCGGTCGCCCCTCGTCGTTGTTGTTGCTGAGGGCGCCTCAGGCGGACGGACGCGCCACCTTGTGGGGCTCGGATGCGGCGAGCATGTCTTCACGCTCGACGACCTTCACGCGTTCGCGGCCCTCGGCGGCACCGAGTGCGCGTTCGTGCTCGTCGAGGCGGTACCAGCCGTCCCACGTGGTGAACGGAATGTTCTTGGACTCGAGCAGCTCGATGATCGCGTCCTCGCCGGGGGTGGCCGGTGCGAGGAGCTTGTCGGCTTCCATGTCCTTGAGGATGCAGTCGACGGTCTCGTTGGCGTCGCCCTTGGTGTGGCCGATGAGACCGACCGGGCCGCGCTTGACCCAACCGGTGGTGTAGACGCCGGTGAGTTGCTCACCCTCGTCGAACACGCGTCCGGCCTCGTTGGGGATGACCCCGGCCTGGGAGTCGAAGGGGATGTCGGGCAGGTTGTCCGACAGGTAACCGACCGCACGGTAGACCGCGCCGACCTCCCAGTCGGTGATCTTGCCGGTGGGCTTGACGTTGCCGGTGCCGTCGAGCTGGGTGCGTTCGGTGCGCAGGCCGACAACCTTGCCGTCTTCGCCGAGGATCTCGACGGGGCTTTCGAAGAAGTGCAGGAACAGCTTGTGGATCGCCCCCTGCTTCGGTTCGCGGATCGCGTAGTTCTCGATGATCGTGGCGACCTGGTCGGTGATCTTCGAGCCGCGACGGGCGACGGTGGAACCCTCGTCGTAGTCGATGTCCTCGGGGTTGACGATGACCTCGATGTTGGGCGAGTGGTCGAGCTCCTTGAGCTCGAGCGGGGTGAACTTGGCCTGGGCGGGTCCGCGGCGGCCGAAGACGTGGACCTCGATGGCCTTGTTGGCCTTGAGTCCTTCGTAGACGTTGGCCGGGATCTCGGTGGGCAGCAGTTCGTCGCCGGTCTTGGCCAGCACGCGGGCGACGTCGAGGGCGACGTTGCCGACGCCGATGACGGCGACCTTCTCCTGCTCCAGCGGCCAGGTGCGCGGGAAGTCGGGGTGGCCGTCGTACCAGGCGACGAACTGTGCGGCGCCGTAGCTGCCCTCGAGGTCGATGCCGGGGATGTCGAGCGCGCGGTCGTCGGTGGCGCCGGTGGAGAAGATGATCGCGTCGTAGTGCGACTTCAGCTCGTCGAGCGTGATGTCGGTGCCGTAGTCGACGTTGCCGAGCAGGCGGACCTGCGGCTTGTCGAGGACCTTGTGCAGGGCGGTGATGATGCCCTTGATGCGCGGGTGATCAGGCGCGACGCCGTAACGGATCAGTCCGAACGGAGCCGGCATACGCTCGTAGAGGTCGATGCTGACGCCGCGATCCTTCGCGGTGTCGGACTTCATCAACGCGTCGGCGGCGTAGATCCCGGCGGGACCGGCACCGACGATCGCAACCCGAAGCGGGCGGCTGTTGTCGCTCATGGAGTAGGTGTCTTCCGTTGCTCGGCGCGCCCCGACGCAGGAACCGGATCCGAAACCCTTGATTCTGGTGTCGACACGCTTGGGTATGGCCTATCCCTTCTACGGTAGGCGCTCGGTGTCTACGACCAAAACCGGCTGTGAGGTAGTCCTCACTTCTCGACGTCACCGTGACGACGGCGTGCCTCGCGCGTCAGCGTGAGCCGGCCGCTTCGGCGAGGGCGCCGACGGCTTCACCGGCCACCCACGGAATCGTCAGCAGGGTCGGCACCGACATCGCGCTGCCGACCTCCTGGGACAGGTAGGCGACACGTCCGGACCGCGCCACCTCGAGCCGGGTGAACGCGGGGTTCGACCGCAGCTTGTCGTTCGAGCCCTCCCAGTCGACGGCCACGACGACGTCGGCCGCGTCGAGCCGGTCGAGGCTCTCGGCAGGCAGTTCGCCGTAGAAGCCGCTGGTGATCGCATCTCGCAGCGCGGTCGGGAAGGTGAGACCGTAGCCGGCGACGGTCTGCGCGCGGCCGTCTTCGGGGCCGTACACCGAGACCCCGCCGGTCGGGCTCGCGGTCACCACGACGGCGGTCTTGCCGGCGAACTGCGGGTTCTTCGCCCGGATGCCCGCGAGGAAGGACTCGGTCTCGCCGACCTTGCGCCGGGCGAGGTCGGGTTGCCCGATCGCGGTGCCGATCTGGATGGTCTGCACAGTCCACGGCACCTGCCAGGGCTTGTACTGGGCGGGCCGGAGGATGGTGGGTGCGGTCTTGCTGAGCAGGTCGAACTGGTCGCGGGTGGGGTCGGCGCCGACGGCGGTGATCAGATCCGGGCTCGTGGCGAGCGCCTTGGGGATCTCGTTCCCGAGGGCCGCGGAGGTGTTGGAGAGAACCACCGGTTGCGAGTCGCCGATCAGCTCGGCGTTCCACGGCGCCTTCGCCTGGTCGGGATCGGCGAACGGGGCGATCGTCGTCGGCATGACGCCGAGGGCAAGCAGCGTGTCGCCGTCGCCGACCCCCAGTGCGGCGATCCGCTGTGGGGCTTTCTCCACGACCGCCGGTGCGTAGACCTGCTGCAGTGTCACCGGGATCGCGCCCGCCTCCGGGGCGGGGACCCGTGCCGAATCGTCGGCGACACCCTCGTCCGGGGCCGAACAGGAGGTCACCACCAGAGCTGCCGCGACCAGCGCGAGCAGGAGTCCGGACAGTCGGTGGGTGTGCAGACGCATGAGAGTCCTCGCCGGTCGACGGAAGCAGTGAGGTCCACCTTACTTACGGATCACCAGACCCCTGCCCGGCTTTTCGGTACGGGAGGCCGGAGAAGCCGGACGGAGGTCACACCAGGACTGTCGTTACACTTCGCGCCATGGCCAAAGCTGCAGGCGGGGGCCCCGACAAGCCCTCCGGTAAGGGCGCCGCACCCCGGAACATCTCGCGGGGTGCCGCGTCCCCGAAGAAGCCTGCCCTCGGCAAGGCCGGGTCGGATGACGACGTGGACGCCGCTCTCGTCGAAGAGTCTCCGCCGAACTGGAAGAACGCGTGGCCGTTCTTCGTCGCGGCTGGTGTGGTCGCGCTCTTCGTGCTGGGCATCGTCCTCTCGAACATCTCGCGTCCGCCCGAGGACCGCGTCAGCGACGACGCGCTGGTCCAGTACGCGATCAACGACCAGTACACGGCCCGCAACGGTCCGAACTATGCCGAGTACCGTGCGAACACCTGCGATGCGGACCTGAACAAGGTCGACTTCGTCTCCGAGGCCCGGTTCCTCGCCGAGAACCAGGCGTCCCTCGACGAGAACGGCCCCATCGAGATCCCCGAGATCACCGACCTGGTGGTCGACGGTGACCGGGCGACCGCGCAGGTCCATTGGCACTATAAGAACACTCCCGATGACAAGAAGGTCGTGGACACGACCGTGGTGCGCGAGAACGGCGAATGGAAGGTGTGCTCCTCATGACCTATGCCGGCGACCTGACCCCGCGGGAAGCGTGGGAAAAGCTCGAGAACAACCCCGACGCGGTCCTCGTCGACTGTCGGACGCAGGCCGAATGGTCCTTCGTCGGCGTCCCCGACCTCGAGATACTGGGCAAGCGCACGATCTTCGCCGAGTGGACGACGTTCCCCGAGGGCCGTCGCAACGAGCAGTTCGTCGAACAGCTGCGCGGCGCCGGGGTCACCGATGACCACGAGGTCATCTTCCTCTGCCGTTCGGGGCACCGCTCGATCGGTGCGGCCGAGGCGGCCACCGCCGACGGGATCGGCAAGGCCTACAACGTGGTCGACGGGTTCGAGGGTGCCCTCGACGAGAACGACCATCGAGGTGCGTCGGGATGGCGCGCCGAAAACCTGCCGTGGAGGCAATCGTGAGTCCTGATCTGTCCGTGGGTTATGAACTGCCGGAAGGTCTTTCGCCCGACACCATCGCCGTGCGCGGTGGCCTCGCCCGCTCCGGCTTCTACGAGACCGCCGAGGCGCTGTACCTGACCAGCGGATACGTCTACGACTCCGCCGAGGCCGCCGAGCGTGCCTTCACCGGCGAGGACCAGCGATTCGTCTACTCCCGCTACGGCAACCCGACGGTCCACATGTTCCAGGAGCGACTGCGGCAGCTCGAAGGTGCCGAGGCCTGCTTCGCAACCGCCAGCGGTATGGCCGCGGTGTTCGTGGCGCTCGGTGCGCTGCTCAAGGCCGGCGACCGGCTCGTCGCCGCCCGCAGCCTGTTCGGCTCGTGCTTCGTGGTGTGCAACGAGATCCTGCCGCGCTGGGGTGTCGAGACCGAGTTCGTCGACGGCGAAGACCTCGAACAGTGGGAGCGGGCGCTGTCCAAGCCCACCACCGCGGTCTTCTTCGAGACCCCCTCGAATCCGATGCAGACCCTCGTCGACGTCGCCAAGGTGTCCGAGCTCGCGCATGCCGCGGGCGCGAAGGTGGTGTTGGACAACGTCTTCGCCACCCCGCTGCTGCAGCGCGGCCTGGATCTCGGCGCCGACGTCATCGTCTACTCCGGCACCAAGCACATCGACGGTCAGGGGCGCGTCATGGGCGGTGCCGTCCTCGGCACCAAGGAGTACATCGACGGCCCGGTGCAGCAGCTGATGCGCCACACCGGTCCGGCGTTGAGCCCGTTCAACGCCTGGACGCTGGTCAAGGGCCTCGAGACGCTGCGCCTGCGCGTCGACGCCTCGGTGTCCTCGGCCCTGCGCATCGCGGAGTTCCTGGAATCCGACCCCCGCGTCCGCTGGGTGAAATACCCGTTCCTGCAGTCGCATCCGCAGTTCGAGCTGGCCAAGAGCCAGATGTCCGGTGGCGGCACCGTGGTGACCTTCGAGCTCAACGACCACGACGGCATCGACGGCAAGAAGCGCGCCTTCGAGGTCCTCAACGCGCTGAAGGTCATCGACATCTCCAACAACCTCGGTGACTCCAAGTCGCTCATCACCCACCCGGCCACCACCACGCATCGCGCGATGGGGCCCGAGGGACGGGCAGCGATCGGTCTGAGCGACTCGGTCGTCCGCCTCTCGGTTGGCCTCGAGGGCATCGACGACCTGCTTGCGGACCTGGATCAGGCGCTCGGCTGACGGGTAAACCCACCCTTTTTCGGCAGAGCCACCACCCCTTGGGGTGCTGGGTTTGCCGAAAAATGGTGGGTTCACACAGCGCTAGGGCAGCTCCGCGATCCCCAGCGCGTTCAGCACGGTCCGCAGCTTGAACGCGGTCTCCTCCAGTTCCGCTTGCGGGTCGGAGTGTTCGACGATGCCGCCGCCCGCCCAGGTGCGCAGGCTCCGACCATCGGCGGCGAGTTCGGCACAGCGGATGGTCACCATCCACTCGCCATCGCCGGCAGCGTCGCACCAGCCGACCGCGCCGGCGTAGAAACCGCGGTCGCCCTCGACGTCCCGGATGATCTGTGCGGCAACATCACTCGGGGTTCCGCACACCGCGGGAGTGGGGCCGAGGAGCAGCGCGAGATCGAGGGCGGTGGTCGCCGGGTCGCGGAGTGTTGCGCGGATCGGGGTGGCCAGGTGCCAGACCTCGCCGGTGGACTCGAGCTTCGGCTCCGACGGCGCGTCGATGTCGTCGCAGAGAAGTCCCAGGCGTTCGCGCAGGTGGTCGACGACGAAGGCGTGTTCCGCGAGATCCTTTGCCGAAGCGAGCAATTCGTCGGCGGTGGCACGGTCTACGGCGGGGTCGGCGGACCGCGCCGCCGAACCCGCGTACGGGTGACAGGTCACCGTCGAACCCGACTTACGGAGCAGGACCTCGGGACTCGCGCCGACCAGCCACGTTCCCGAACCCGTTGCGGCGCCGACGTCCACACCGAAAGCGTTGTGTCCGGCGTTGCCGCCGGCCAGGGCGTCGATGAACTCGCCCGGCCGGACCTGCTCGTCGAGCACGAGATCGATGCTGCGCGCGAGCACCACCTTCCCGACGTCGCCCGCGACGATGCGCTTGACCGCGTGCGCGACGCGTTCGCGGTGCTCGTCGGCGTCGGGGTGGAGCACGGTCGAGATCGGGCGTCGCGACAGCGGGCCGGTCCCGGGCAGCGGTGCCTCATCGGTCCGGAGTCGTTCGGGGGCGACCAGGGCCGCCGGGTCGCGCACATCGAAGGGGATCGCGCCGGTCAGCGACGCGACCTCGCCCGCACGCAGCGCTGCGGACGCCTCGTCGACGTCGGTGAACGACCGGACGACCCCTTCGCCCCGCACGGTGCCGTGCGGACGCGACAACACGAAGACCTCACTCGATGACACGACAGCCAGGGTACAGGTAAGCCTGTCCTAACTATGAATCACGGTGAATCTAAATTGACACCCTTCTCCGGGATCCGCGAGGCTTGTCGCAGGTCATGAGTGCCAGTGACAAGCCCCGGCTCGCTGGTCGGCAACCCTCCTCCACGGTGGGGTGCTCCGGGTGACGACCTGGCTGCGTTCGAACCCGAATGCGGCAAGTGTGGATTCTCGAGGAGTTCTTGTCATGACTGCTGTGCTCTCGGCACCCGTCACCACCGTCCGCCCGATTCGCGCCGCAGTGTCCGCGATCCCGCACCGGGCGCCCGTCATCCCCGCGCTCGCACCGGTCGTCGGTGCGGATGCTCAGGTTCCCGTTGCCGCCGGACACAGCGTCGGCTACGCCAATCTCGACTACGCGGCTAGCGCCCCTGCGCTGGCGTGGGTTGCCGCGCAGGTCGCCGGTGCCCTCGGCGAGTACGCGAGCGTCCACCGCGGTGCAGGTCACCTCTCGCAGGTCACCACCCGTCGCTACGAGGCCGCCCGCGAGACCGTGCGCGAGTTCGTCCGCGGCCGCGTCGACGACACCGTCGTCTTCACCCGCAACACCACCGACGCGATCAACCTCGCCGCCCACATCACGCCCGGCGACGTCGTGGTCCTCGACATCGAGCACCACGCCAACCTGCTGCCGTGGTGCGCACCCAAGGACGGCCGGAACCGGGCTCGCGTGGTGACCGCCTGCGACACGATCGAGGACACCCTCGTCGCGATCGAGGCCGAACTCGCCTCGAAGCCGGCGTCGCTGCTCGCGGTGACCGCCGCGTCGAACGTCACCGGCGAGGTCCTCCCGATCGGCAGGCTGGCGTCGATCGCCCACCGTCACGGGGCTCGCATCCTGGTCGACGCGGCGCAGCTCGTCGCGCACCGCCCCATCTCGATCGTCAGCCACGGCATCGACTATCTGGCCTTCTCCGGTCACAAGGCGTACGCGCCGTTCGGTGCCGGCGTCCTGATCGGACGGTCCGACTGGTTCGACGCCGCCGACCCGTACCTCGCCGGCGGGGGAGCGACCGCCGACGTCGAGCTGGACGGTGAGGAGAGCTCGGCCGGGACCACCTGGCACACCGGCGCCGCCCGCCACGAGGCCGGCTCGCCGAACGTGCTCGGCGCCGTGTCGATCGCCGAGGCGTGCACCGCACTGGCCGACCTGGGTCCCGAGGCCATCGGCCTCCACGAACTCCGGCTCTGTGAACGGCTCGACGCCGGTCTCGCCCGCATCGACGGCGTGCGTCCGCTGCAGATCTTCTCCGACTCGACCGACCGCGTCGGCATCGCCGGCTTCACCGTCGACGGCCTCGCACCGCGGGCCGTGGCCGAATACCTGAGCAGCGAGCACGGAATCGGTGTGCGGGACGGCAAGTTCTGCGCCCACCCACTGCTCAAGCGACTCGGTCATCCCGAAGGTGCCGTCCGCGCGAGCTTCGGTGCGGGCACCACCTCCGACGACATCGACCGCCTGCTCGACGCACTCGGCGCGCTCGGCGCCACCACGACCACCACCCGACCAGCACTCGACGAGGGGCACCCCGCATGACCATCCAACTCGACACTCCGCGCAACGCCGCCACCATCGGCCGTCCCGGCTTCCGGGTCGCCATCGCGGGAGACGCGGTCGCCCAGACCTTCCCGATCGTCGTGCGCCGCGAGACCCTGCGCGATGCCCAGCGGGCGCGCTCGCTGCTGCGGGCCGGCACCCATGACCAGGCGAACTTCGTCGTCGCCCTCGAGGTCGAGGTGGCCATCGCACCGCACGCGGCGTCGGCACGCGCCGCCGTCGCGCAGGCCGGAGGCGCCACCGACAACGCGGAGACCATCCGCTACGTCGGCACGGCCCACGGCCTGATCACGCTGCTGCGCGACATCTACGCCGCCGAGGTCGCCGACGCGGTGATCCTGGTCCCGGTCGACGGTTCGGCCACCGACCGTCGAATCCGCGAGCAGGTGCTCCCGGTCTTCGCGGACGTGCGCCACCGGGTCGCCTAGGTTTCGGGCCAGACCGAACGCAGAATCGCCGCCGCCGGCCACGATCGCCTTCTGTACGTGGCGATGTGGCCGGAGGCGGCGATTGTGGTTCACCCCGTTAGAACACGAACCGCCGACGACAGCGTGTGTCGTCGGCGGTCGTGAATGACTGCTCGGGTGGCGTCAGCCGCGCGAGGGCTCGTTGGCGTCGTGCGGGTGAGCAGCGAGGCGGTCGATGGCCTCCTGGGCGACCTTCTCGGCAGCTTCCCGGCCGACCCAACCGCCGGGCTGGACCTCCTTGCCGGGCTCGAGATCCTTGTAGTGCTCGAAGAAGTGCGAGATCGGGCCCAGCTCGTACTCCGACACGTCGGAGATGTCCTTGATGTGGTCCCAGCGCACGTCACCGGCGGGCACGCACAGCAGCTTGTCGTCGCCGCCGGCCTCGTCGGTCATCGTGTACATGCCGACGATGCGGGCGCGCACGATGATGCCGGGGAAGACCGACTCGGGCAGCAGGACCATCGCGTCGAGCGGGTCGCCGTCCTCGCCGAGGGTGCCGTCGATGTAGCCGTAGTCGGCCGGGTAGCCCATCGAGGTGTACAGGTAGCGGTCGAGGTAGACCTTCCCCGTCTCGTGGTCGACCTCGTACTTGTTTCGGCCACCTTTGGGGATCTCGATGGTCACATCGAATTCCACTGTTCCTCCTGGCAGTTGCGGATCGGGGGTGTGATCGCCGGACGGCCCAGATGGCCGCGCGTCGCAACAACGATACTGTTAGTCCGACGACCTCGGACTTCGTACCCCCGCAGTGCGCGGGTGTATCAGACCCCGGGTCGCTCATATCCGACATTTCGGTCAGTGCAGTATCGGTAACGCAATGCGAGAGATCCGGAGGCTTCGTGGGCGCAACCACCAGACCCGCAGGTCGTGATGGCAGACCCCGCAGTCGCAAACTCCTCTGGTGGACGATCGTCGCCGTCGTGATCCTCGCGCTGGCGTCGACCGCTGCGGTCGTCGTGGCTCTCCGCCTGGACACGGAAGCCGAGCTGCCGCCGGGGATACCGCCGCAGCCCGCCGCGATCTCCCCCGACCCGCAGATCGACCCGGTCGCCGCCACCGCACCGGCCCCGACGCCCGCCGGGGTGTCCCGCGCGATCGCCCCCGCACTGCGGAATCCGGCGCTCGGTGTCCTGAGCGGCATGATCTCCGACTCGCTGACCGGCGAGGTCCTGTGGTCGCGCAACCCCGGTCGTCCGCGCATCCCCGCGTCGAACGACAAGGTGCTCTCGGCCGCGGCCTTCCTCGAGGCCATGCCGCACGACGCGCGCCTCACCACGACGGTCGTCGCGGGGTCGAACGGGCAGGTGATCCTCAAGGGGGCCGGCGATCCGACCCTGTCGGCGCAGCCGGCCGATGCCGACACCTTCTACAGCGAGCCCGCCCGCATCGCAGACCTCGCCGAACAGATCAAGCAGGCCGGCATCCCGGTCACCTCGGTCGCGGTGGACCTCAGCGCCTTCTCGGGCCCGACGATGGACCGAACCTGGGACCGTCGGGACATCCAGGGCGGTGACATCGCGCCGATCGAGTCGCTGATGGTCGACGGCGCACGCCTCGAACCGCTCGACGAATACTCACCGCGTTCCGCGACGCCCGGGATCATGGCCGGTGAGGCGCTGGCCGCAGCGCTCGGCGTCGACGCGCCGGTGACCGAGGCGTCCGCACCCGCCGGCGACCGCGTCGTGGCGAAGGTCGAGTCCGCGCCGCTGGTGACCCGGGTCAACGACATGCTCCGCTACAGCGACAACGTGCTGGCCGAGACGCTGTCGGTCGAACTGTCGGTGCATCGCGGCGGCCCCGCGACCCTCGCCGCCGGCGTCGACGCGATCGAGCAGGTCCTGTCGACCACCTTCCCCGACCAGTGGACGGGCACCACGCTGGCCGACGCGTCGGGCATCTCCTACGCCAATCGCACGACGCCGGCACTGCTCGACGCGGTGATGACCGCGGCCAGCGGACCCTCGAACCCCAAGCTGCGACCGATGCTCGACGGTCTGCCGATCGCCGCCGGTACGGGCACCCTCGCCGACCGTTTCCCGGTCGCCACGACACCCGGTGCCGGATGGGTGCGCGCGAAGACCGGAACACTCACCGGCGTCAGTTCGTTGACGGGCATAGTCCAAACGATCGATGGCCGCGTGCTGTCGTTCGCCCTCATGTCCGGCGGCACCTCGCCGGCGGACGCGAGACCCGCCCTGGACGCCGTGGTGGGTCAACTCAGAGAGTGCGGGTGCCGATGAGCATGTCAGGAACCGACAGCAAGGTCGCGGTCGAGCCGGCGGGAGACGACACCCGTCTGAGTATCGGGTCGCAGATCGACTGGCCGCTCGCCGCGTCGACCGCGAAACGGCTCGTCCGACCGGGTCCCAAGACCACGGCCTACACCTATGAGGCCGCGCAGGCCGAGCTCGCCGACGCGGCGACGCGTGCGGAGGCACCGGTCCGCGAGGTCACCGGTCTCGCCGACGGACTCCGCATCCCGACGACCCGAATCCTCGACCGGCCGGGGTGGATCGACGCGGCCTCCGTGTCGATGCGATCGATGCTGGGATCAGAGGCCGGTCTCGAGATGGCCTCGTCCGGCCTCGCCGCCAAGTTCGGCGGGGTGCAGGCCGGCGGTCTGCTCGCCTTCCTCTCCACGGCCATCCTCGGTCAGTACGATCCGTTCACGCCGGACCCTGAGACCGGTGAACCCGGCGTGCTGATGGTCGTGACACCCAACATCATCAACGTCGAACGCCAGCTCAAGGTCGTGCCGTCGGACTTCCGTCTGTGGGTGTGCCTGCACGAGGTCACGCACCGCGTGCAGTTCTCGGCCAACCCGTGGCTGCGCGACTACATGCAGGACAACGTCGCCGTGCTCACCTCCGAGACCGGTGAGTCGACCACCGAGATCGTCACGCGGATGACCAAAGCGCTCAAGAGCTCCGAACCCCGTGAGAAGGGCATCATCGGCGCGATGCAGCTGTTGCAGAGCCCCGAGCAGTTCGACGCCTTCCAGCGGATGATGGTCCTCGGCACGCTGCTCGAGGGTCACGCCGACCACGTGATGGACGCCGTCGGCCCGGCGCACGTCCCGTCCGTCGCCCGCATCCGAACCGCTTTCGACAAGCGTCGCAAGGCACCGCAGAACCCGGTGCAGCGCATCATCCGCGCCCTCATCGGCATGGACGCCAAGATCGCGCAGTACGTCCGGGGCAAGGCCTTCGTCGACGAGGTGGTCGAGACCGTCGGGATGGAGCGGTTCAACACGGTGTGGACCTCGCCCGAGACGATGCCGCTTCCGGACGAGATCGACACGCCGCAGGCATGGATTCGACGCGTGCTGTGACGCGGGTGGTCGCGGACTTCGCGACCACCGTTCTCGACGACCCGCATGCCTCCGTCTGCGTCGGGCTCTCCGGCGGGGCGGACTCGCTCGCACTGACGGCGACGGCTGTTCGCGCGGGACTCGACGTCACCGCGCTGGTCGTCGACCACGGTCTCCAGGAGGGTTCCGCAGGCGTCGCGGCGCGGGCCGCCGACACGGCACGTGAACTCGGTGCCGAAGCCCGGGTGCTCGAGGTGAGGGTCGGGACCCGCGGCGGTCTCGAAGCAGCGGCCCGCGAGGCGCGGTACGCCGCGCTCGACGCCGCCCGGGGCGGCCGACCTGTGCTGCTCGCGCACACCGCCGACGATCAGGCGGAGACGGTGCTTCTCGGACTCGCACGCGGCTCGGGGGCACGATCCATCGCGGGTATGCGCGCATGGAAGGCGCCATGGGGCCGGCCGTTGCTGCGCGTACGTCGGACGCAGACGCTGGCCGTGTGCACCGAACTCGGGCTCGCCGCGCACCACGACCCGCACAACCGTGATCCCCGGTTCACCAGGGTGCGGTTGCGTGCGGAGGTGTTGCCATTGCTCGACGATGTGGTCCGCGGCGGCGTCGTGGACGCGCTGGGCCGGACCGCAGCGGCGCTCCAGGACGACAACGACGCCCTCGACGCCTGGGCGGGGGCGGTGTGGGGGAGCGCCCGCACTGTCGACGGACTGGAGATCGAACCGCTCCGGGACGTGCCGAGGGCGGTGCGGACCAGGGTGATCCGTCGCTGGCTGCTCGACGTCGGGGCCACCGAGCCGACGCATCGCGTGATCGCCGCGGTCGACCAGCTCGTCGGTGAGAACGGGGGCGCGCAGGTGGCGATCGGCGGGGACCCGGGTGTGCGGACCGTCGTGGAACGTAGTGGTCAAACGCTGACGGTCCGCCTCACCGAGAGGTGAGACGGACCGTCAGGAAAAGGTCTGCGACCTACTTCTTGGGTGCCTTGAACGGCGAGTTGATCGTCTGGAAGTACTGGAGGCCGGCACCGATCAGGGTGCCACCACCGCCAAGTGCGAGGCCGACGATGCCGCCGACCGCGGCGGCAGGCGCGACGCCGACGAGACAGCCGACGACTGCGGCGGTGATTCCGACGATGCAACCGATGAGACCACCGACGATCGCGCCGACAATCGTGCCGACCAAAGACGACACCGTGGTGCCCGCACTGAGCTGCTGCTGGAAGCGGGTCAGCGCCTGGTCGTCCCGCTCCTGGCGCGTGGTCGGTGCGGCGACCTGGTGCCGCGCGCTGTCGCGCAGGGTCTTGACCTCCGCCGCGTTGACCTGCACGGAACGAGCGTTGTTACGCGACGGAATGAGCGTCACCTTGTTGCCGGCCTGACGCGCGTCGATCGGGAACTGGCGATCCTCCATGCGGTATGCGAGAGGCATACGGAACACTTCCGCGCCACCGAAATTACGAATGGTCAGCGTGCCGTTTTCAGTGCTGGCCGAGGCATTGTGCAGGGTGAGGGTCAGCGACGACTGATTCCAGTTGGCGTCGTAGGTCGCCGGCCCGAACTGCTTAGGAGCAGCCTGTGCGGTGCCGGCGAGTGCCGTGATCACCACGGCGGCAAGGGAAATGGCAACGGCGACCAGTGTGCGCGTGGATTTGCGCGACAAGGCCCCGTCCTGTCGTTCAGTTGACATGAAGGAATTCTTTCCATGAAGGGGAGTTCCCCGAGGGGGGGAATAGGGAACTGGGGTAGATCATATTCACAGGTCGAAATACCCCTGCTACCCACGTTGCTTGCGGGTTGACCAACATTCACAAACCCGGCGTAACAATTGTGAAGAAAAGTTTCACAAGTGGCCGATGTTAAAGTTCGTTATCTGACTGTTATACATGCAAACAACCTCGATGGCAAATTCGTCCAAACGGTCCAATCTCTACTCGTGAGTAATTTCTGACCGCCGTCCCACCCGTCGGCCATGTGACCCGCGAAACATGACAAGCTGTAAAGGTGCAGTCCGCTGACCCCTATGCCGCTGACATCGACGCTGTTCTGATCACCGAGGAACAGATCAAGCAGCGCACCGTCGAACTCGCCCGATCCGTCGCCTCCCGGTACACCGACATCGAGGACGATCTGGTCCTGATCGGAGTGCTCAAGGGAGCGGTCATGTTCATGACCGATTTCGCGCGCGCCCTTCCGATCCCGTCCCAGCTGGAGTTCATGGCGGTGTCGAGCTACGGCTCGTCGACCTCCTCGTCCGGCGTCGTGCGGATCCTCAAGGACCTCGACCGCGACATCGAGGGCCGCGACGTCCTGATCGTCGAGGACATCATCGACTCGGGCCTCACCTTGTCGTGGCTGATGAAGAACCTCGCCACCCGTTCGCCCCGCAGCCTCGAGGTCTGCACCCTGCTCCGCAAGCCCGAGGCCGTCCGGTCGCCGGTGCGCGTCGCCGACGTCGGCTTCGACATCCCGAACGAGTTCGTCGTCGGTTACGGACTCGACTACGCCGAGCGCTACCGGGACCTGCCCTACATCGGGCGCCTCAAGCCCGCGGTCTACAGCAGCTGATCCGCGACCCCGAACCCGCCATGACCTGCGCGCCGTGCCGGTGATCATGCGGCGGGAACGGTTTCACCAGCGTGATCGTTGACCGGTAGCCTCAATGTGTACGTCGATGGGAAGGACATGGGAACGGAGTGGGCGCCGGGACTCGATCCCGCACGCCGGTCGAACCCCCACCAACTGGCATGAACCGTAAGACAGTCTTCCGCAACCTCGCCATCCTGGCGCTCGTCCTGCTCGCCCTGTGGGGCTGGAGCGTGATGAGCGACTCCGACCGCGAGTACCGGGGCGTCGACACCTCCGTCGCGCTGGAGCAGCTGAACAAGAAGAACACCAAGTTCATCAGCATCGACGACCGCGAGCAGCAGCTGCGCATCGAGCTCAACTCGCCGATCAAGGTCGACGACGCCGACGCGGACAAGATCAGCACCAAGTACCCGGCCCAGGCCGGTGAACAGATCTTCGACGCGGTCCAGGAGACCGGCACCAAGTACACGACGAACGTCAACGAGCAGTCGGTGCTCTGGCAGATCCTCATCTTCGTTCTGCCGATGATCCTGCTGTTCGGTCTGTTCTTCTTCGTGATGAGCCGCATGCAGGGCGGTGGCCGCGGCGGCGTCATGGGCTTCGGCAAGTCGAAGGCCAAGCAGCTCTCCAAGGACATGCCGAAGACGACCTTCGCCGATGTCGCCGGTGCCGACGAGGCCGTCGAGGAGCTCTACGAGATCAAGGACTTCCTCCAGAACCCGGCCCGCTACCAGGCCCTGGGCGCGAAGATCCCGCGCGGCGTGCTGCTGTTCGGCCCGCCCGGAACCGGTAAGACCCTGTTGGCGCGTGCGGTCGCCGGTGAGGCCGGGGTCCCGTTCTTCACCATCTCCGGCTCCGACTTCGTCGAGATGTTCGTCGGCGTCGGTGCATCCCGCGTGCGAGACCTGTTCGAGCAGGCCAAGAACAACAGTCCGTGCATCATCTTCGTCGACGAGATCGACGCCGTCGGCCGCCAGCGCGGTGCGGGCCTCGGCGGTGGCCACGACGAGCGCGAGCAGACGCTGAACCAGCTGCTCGTCGAGATGGACGGCTTCGGCGACCGGTCGGGCGTCATCCTGATCGCGGCGACCAACCGTCCCGACATCCTCGACCCGGCACTACTGCGCCCCGGGCGCTTCGACCGTCAGATCCCGGTCGGCAACCCCGACATGGCCGGGCGCCGCGCCATCCTCAAGGTGCACGCCAAGGGCAAGCCGATCGACTCGAGTGCCGACCTCGACGGTCTCGCCAAGCGCACGCCGGGCATGTCCGGCGCCGACCTGGCCAACGTCGTCAACGAGGCCGCCCTGCTCACCGCGCGTGAGAACAAGCAGACCATCACCGGCGAAGCACTCGAGGAAGCCGTCGACCGGGTCATCGGCGGACCGCGTCGCAAGAGCCGGATCATCAGCGAGCACGAACGCAAGGTCGTGGCGTACCACGAGGGCGGACACACCCTGGCCGCGTGGGCGATGCCCGATCTGGACCCGATCTACAAGGTGACGATCCTCGCCCGCGGACGAACCGGCGGTCACGCGCTCGCCGTGCCCGAGCAGGACAAGGACCTGATGACGCGGTCGGAGATGATCGCGCGTCTGGTGATGGCCATGGGTGGCCGCGCCGCCGAGGAACTCGTCTTCCACGAGCCGACCACCGGGGCGTCGTCGGACATCGACCAGGCCACCAAGATCGCCCGCGCGATGGTCACCGAATACGGCATGAGCGCGAAGCTGGGTGCCGTGCGGTACGGCCAGGACCAGGGCGACCCGTTCCTGGGCCGTTCGATGGGTGCCCAGTCGGCCTACTCGGCCGAGATCGCCAGCGAGATCGACGACGAGGTCCGTCGACTCATCGAGGCGGCGCACACGGAGGCGTGGGCCATCCTCACCGAGTACCGCGACACCCTCGACGTGCTCGCGACCCAGCTCCTCGAGAAGGAGACGTTGACCCGCAAGGATCTGGAGAAGATCTTCTCCGACGTCGTCAAGCGTCCGCGGATCACCGCGTTCAACGACTTCGGCGAGCGCACCCCGAGCGACAAGCCGCCGGTGAAGACGCCGGGCGAGCTCGCCATCGAGCGCGGCGAGCCGTGGCCCCCGCCGGAGGCGGCGAAGATCCCCGAGCCCGTCGGTGCGGGCTACCCGGGCGGCTCGCAGGTTCCGGGTCAGGTTCCGAACTACCCGCCGGTCTATCCCGAGCCGGGTGCACAGGGCGGACCGGTTCCGCCGACGGGGAATCCGACTCCCCAGAACCCGAACCCGCAATACCCGAGTCCCCAGTACCCGGAGCACCAGCAGTACCCGGGTGGCCAGAACCCGGCTCCTGCTCATCCGAATCCGCAGTACCCCAACCCGGGTCAGTCGGCTCCGCCGCCCGGTGGTCCGTACACGGGCGGTACCCGCCCGGATTACGGTGCGCCGCGCGACTGGTCGGCACCGGGATGGCCGCCGGAGCAACCCTCGACCGATCGTCCCGCCTCCAACGGGACCAACGGCTGGGGCCGGCACGGCGACAACGGGAATGCCCGGCCGGACAGTGCCGGTGAGGGTGATGACGGGCGAAGCTCGTAAGGTTTGACGCATGACGATCAGCGAGGGGCGCGACACCGTGGTGAACGGACACCCGGCGGAGTTCGATCAAGCACGTGCCGAGGCCGCGGTCCGCGAGCTGTTGCTGGCGGTCGGCGAAGACCCCGACCGTGAAGGTCTGCTCCGGACGCCCACCCGCGTGGCCAACGCCTACCGCGAGATGTTCGCCGGGCTGTACACCGACCCCGACGAGGTTCTCGCCACCACCTTCGACGAAGACCACGACGAGCTCGTGCTGGTGAAGGACATCCCGATGTACTCCACCTGCGAGCACCATCTGGTGTCCTTCCACGGTGTCGCGCACGTCGGCTACATCCCCGGGGAATCCGGCCGCGTGACCGGCCTGTCGAAGCTGGCCCGGCTGGTCGACCTGTACGCCAAGCGCCCGCAGGTCCAGGAACGCCTGACCACCCAGATCGCCGATGCGATCATGCGCAAGCTCGAACCCCGCGGCGTCATCGTCGTCATCGAAGCCGAGCACCTGTGCATGGCGATGCGCGGCATCCGGAAGCCGGGGGCGACCACCACGACGTCGGCCGTCCGTGGAATCTTCAAGACCAGTGCGGTATCCCGCGGCGAAGCCCTCGACCTGATCACCCGGTGACCCCGGCCGATCCCCCGATGACTCCCTCGAGCGCGGTGCCGGCCGGTGGTGGGAACCACCGGACCCTGGTGATGGGCGTCCTGAACGTCACCGCGGACTCCTTCTCCGACGGCGGCCGCTACCTCGACACCGACGCCGCGGTCGCACACGGACTCCAGCTGATCGAGCAGGGCGCCGACCTCATCGACGTCGGCGGTGAGTCGACGCGGCCGGGTGCCATCCGCGTCGCCCCCGGCCTCGAGGCCGAGCGCGTCGCCCCGGTCATCGCGGCCCTCGCCTCGCAGGGCGTCGTCGTCTCGGTCGACACCATGCGCGCCGACGTCGCAGCCGCCGCGATCGAGGCCGGTGCCTCGATCGTCAACGACGTCTCGGGCGGTCGTGCCGACGCCGACATGGCGCGCGTGGTCGCCGACGCCGGACTGCCGTGGATCCTGATGCACTGGCGGCCGGCGGGCGAGAGCACGGACCGTCGGTTCACCCACCGCATCGGCGATGTCGGCGGTTACCGCGACGTGGTCGCCGAGGTGAGCGGCGAGTTGCTCGCGCAGGTCGATGCCGCGGTGTCCGCGGGGGTCGACCCGGACCAGCTCATCCTCGACCCCGGACTCGGCTTCGCCAAGACCGCCGAACACAACTGGGCACTCCTCCATGCGCTGCCGACCTTCATCGGGTTGGGCTTCCCCGTCCTCGTGGGCGCCTCCCGCAAGCGTTTCCTCGGCACGCTTCTCGGTCGGGACGGCGTCGACCGTCCGCCCGCCGGCCGCGACATCGCGACCGCGTCGATCTCGGCGCTCACCGCCGCGGCCGGCGCGTGGGGCGTCCGCGTGCACGATGTGGCGAGCACCTACGACGCCGTGACCGTCGCCGAGGCCTGGCGTGCGGGCGGCTCACGCACCACGTTCGGAGCAGGAGGGTCGCATGGCTGACCGGATCGAACTACGCGGACTGAAGGTCCGGGGCAATCACGGGGTCTTCGACCACGAGCGCGAGGACGGCCAGGACTTCTTCATCGACGTCGTCCTGTGGCTCGACCTGCGTGCCGCCGCCGACACCGACAACCTCGCCGAGACCGTCGATTACGGCGCTCTCGCCCAGCAGGTCGCCGCGATCGTCGGGGGCGAGCCGCGCAACCTGATCGAGACGGTCGGTGCGGAGGTTGCGGAGACGATCATGGCCGACGAACGCATCTCCGCCTGCGAGGTCACCGTGCACAAGCCGTCGGCGCCGATCCCGCTGACCTTCGACGACGTCGCGGTGGTGACCCGCCGTTCCCGTAAGGGCATGCGATGAGTCGCGCGGTTTTGTCGGCCGGCTCGAATGTCGGGGACTCGCTGGGTCATCTGCGGTCGGTGGTCGAGGGTTTCGCCGACGAACTCGTCGCGGTGTCCGCGGTGTATGCCACACCGCCCTGGGGCGGGGTCGAACAGGACGACTTCCTCAACATCACCCTGATCGTCGACGGGCCGCGCGGTGCGCGGGATTGGCTGGACCGGGGCAACGAATTGGAGCAGGCCGCCGACCGGACCCGTGAAGTCCGTTGGGGGCCGCGAACTCTCGATGTCGACGTCATCTCGGTGACCGAGTCCGGCCGGGTCGTCGTCGACAACGACCCGGTGCTGACGCTTCCGCACCCGCGGGCGGCGCAGCGTGCCTTCGTCCTCATCCCGTGGCTGGAGATCGAACCGGAGGCCACCCTGTGGACGATGCAAGGGGAGCAGCCGGTGCGTGAACTGATCGATGCCCTCGACGCCGCCGAACGAGACGCGGTGCGCGCCGTCGGCCGTTTCGGCCCGGCCGGGGGCGGCGCGTCATGACACTTCCCGACCCACACCGTCCAGGGCAGGACGACGAGGAGACCGGCCTCGGGCCCACCCGGCTCCGCGACCTCGTCGTCATCGCTGCGGTCACCGCGATCGCCGCGTGGATTCTGGTGCGCTACAACTACAACGACTTCCCGCCGCTGCCGCTGCTGGCCGGGATCGTGCTCTACGCGCTGGCCGCGCTCGAGGTCGTCATCGCCGTCGTCGTGCGGTCGAGGGTGGAGTCCCGCGAGGTGGGTCGCGCTCGCGGACAACTGCATCCACTCACTGCGGCGCGAGTGCTGGCCCTCGCCAAGGCATCTGCCATCCTCGGGGCGATCGCCGTCGGCGTGTGGACCGGACTGTTGGTCTTCCTCCTCGGACAGCAGGATGTGACGGCCGCCGACCAGGACCGGCCCGGTGCGATCGTGGGTCTGATCGGCGGCGTGCTGTTGGTGTGCGCGGCGATGTGGCTCGAATACTGCTGCCGGGCGCCCGAGGACCCGCCCGCCGTCGGCGATTCCTGACATCTTTTGCCGGCGACCCCCGCGGGGGCTCGGGACCGGTGCACCGAACCGGTTTCGTCGGACGCGGCGGATATGCGAGACATAACACGTCGCCGATCTGAGAAACTCCGACCCGGTTCGCGTGTGAATGTACTGACAGCGGGTAAGTTCACGATCATGACGACCTCGAACGGCCGTTCTGCCGACTCGCGACGTTCCGGTCGGTCGGCGGCGCAATGGCTGCTCGGTCTGTTGATCGTGCTCGCCCTGGCGGCAAGCGTACTGATGGTCTTCACCGACCGCCTGTCGATCCTCGGTTCGCTGGCGGTCATCGCTGCCCTGTGGGCGGCGGTCATCGGCGCGATCCTCGTGACCAAATTCCGGCGGCAGGCCGAGAGCGCAGAGGCCAAGAGCCGGGACCTCCGACTGGTCTACGAACTGCAACTCGAGCGGGAGATCGCCGCGCGTCGTCAATACGAGCTCGATGTCGAGACGACCATCCGCAAGGAGATCACCGCCGAGTCCAACGAGGAACTCTCCGAGCTCAAAGCCCAGGTGCTAGCACTGCGTTCGAGTCTGGAAATGCTTCTCGGAGAACCGCTCCCGGATCAGCGGGCCGCGCTGTCGAACGAGAAGATGCGTGAGCTCGCCTCCGGTCTGTCCGGCGCCCACGCCGGTTCCTTCGGCGGAGAGTTCGGCGGTGTCCCGCCCTATCGCTCGACCTACGACGACGACGGCCTGCGCGCCGCACGCGACTTCGCGGCCACCGCGCCGACCGCAGACGACGGCCGCCACACCGGGCCCGTCGACCCGAACGAGATGACCGAGGTCATCCCCGTCATCACCGACGACCCGATCTCCGGTCGCATCGCCACCGAGGTCCCCGTCGAGGAGGTCGATCAGCACTCCGCCGGTTCGACGCCGTTCGCCCAGGGAGCCGATGAGTCCTCGACCGCCGACACCCACGCCGCCGAGGATGTGTCGGACGCGGAGATCGTCGACGATTCGCGCAGCGCCGACGACTCGGCCGCCTACACCGACGAGACCCCGACCGACGAGTGGGCGACCGCTCCGAGCTCCGAGGCTCCGGCCGAGACCAGCGAGACCGCCGCGAGCGTCGAGACCGGTCTCGCACCGGACGAGGAAGAGGCTCCGAGCTCCGAGGACGAGGCCCCCGCGTTCCTCGGTACCGGTCGTCACGAAGGAAACGACGGACGCCCCGCCCCGACCTACGGTGGCGGTCGTCGTCGACGCGCAGCCGACGACGACTCCGAGTCGGCGCATTCGGCGGGCCTGCCGGTCTCCGAACTGCTCAGCCAGTTGCGTCAGCAGTCCGGCACCACCGGTGGCGGGCGCCGGCGTCGCGAGGGCTGACCCTGCGCATCGCCGCGCCGCCCGGACGAAATCGCCGGATCACCATTTCTCGCCGGTAAGTGAATTCATTTTCGGGTTTTTTCGAGCTTGACCGAAGCATGTCGAAAATTGCCGGTCCGATCACCTCCGGAATGGGTCGACGCGGACGGAAAATGTCTGTTTCCCGTGGTCCGAAAGCTGCTTTCGGCAGACGATTCGGCGAATTCGTATCAGTTTCGTCATCCGGTTGGATCAGTTTTGTGACTTAGGTGCGAATTCGTGCCATCGAAGTTGGACGATCGCCCTAGACTGCCCGCATGAGCGGAGCTCTGGCAGGCGGTGAGCCCGGTCTGGTCGACCGGGCCGGCACCGCTTGGGTGCCGGTCCGCCACACCGACCGCGGCTCCGCGATCAAACGGTCGCTGGTGAGTGCGTCGCTGTTCCTGCCGTTGCTCGCGTGGTGGCCGATGGTGTTGTGGCTGTTCACCTTCGATCCACTCAACGAGACCCCGTTCCCGGAGTACTACGCGGACTATGTCGCCAACGGGCCGGCGACGAGCCTGATCCTGATCTGGACCCTCACTGCGCTGATGCCCGTGTACATGGTCCTGGTGCTCGCGTTCTGGTCACGCAGTGTGGTCCGTGCGGCCATCGCGGTCCCGGTCGGGGCGATCGGGGCGTTGGGTTTCTGGGGTGGTCAGGTGCCGGTGCTGGTCCGCTCGGGCGAATACGGGATTCTCAATTTCTGCTCCGAGCACATGCCCGCATGGGTCGTGTTGCTGATCGTCGCGTGGTCGATCGCACGCCGGAGACAATTCTGGTGGGTTCTCGCCATTCCGGTCATCGCGTTGCTCGCGATCAATGCCTACGAGGGGTGGGCGGCGAATCCGGTGGACACGATCGTGAACAGCACCGGCGATCTCCTCGGGGTGCCCGCGGCCGAGGTCCTCGATCCCTTCTCGCCGCGTTTCCGGTCGCCGTTCGACGACGCCGTCGACATCATCGCCGGCGTGGTGACGCTGTGGATCGTCGACGCGGTGATCGGTGCGCTGGCGCGACAGGACCGACCCGAGCCGACGACGTACACCGACGACCAGCTCTGACCCTCCGCCGTGGCACGGGGCGTCGACCCCGCTGAAAAGCGCCCACAGCGTCCACCCCCGTCTGAAAACCGCCTCTGGAATGCGCCCCTGGGAACCGCCCCGGTCTGAAAAGCGCCCCTGGTATCCGCCCTCCAGAATCCCTCCGCGAGTGATTGGCGTCGTCGGCGGAGCTGCTGAGGGTTCTTTTCAGGGGCGGTTTTCGACGCCGGGCAGAATTCAGGGGCGCTTTTCAGCGGCACCCGCCCGGGTGTCAGAACTGCAGGGCGATGGCCCGGACGATGGTGAACCCGAGTAACCCGAGGCTGAGGAGCATCCCCAGGACGCACAGGGTCCGGGCAAGTCGTGCCGCCGGGGAGGCGCGGCCGCGTCCGGCGAGGTACCAACCGGCAACACCGACGGGCAGGCCGAAGCCTCCGACGACGCTGAGCGGCACCGCCGCGATCCCGCAGGCCAGCGATGCCGTGGTGAACCGTGCCGGGTCGGTTTCGGGTGGAGGGGGCTCGATCACGTGCAGGTCGCCGGAGGCCCGGATCATCGTCGACTCGAGGGCTGGGCCGGGAACAGTCTGCCCGGGCAGTTCCGAGTATGCAGCGGGGAAGCCGTGACCGTGCGACGACGCCGGCGGAACGTGCCCGCTGTCGGCGGGCCGCGGTCGGGGTGGTGCCGGTACCGGTGCGGTGGTCAGGCCGGCGGCCTCGGTCGGCGGCAAAGTCCCGCGAACACGCATCGTCTGGGTCTGCGCTGGGACCGGAGTGCTCGCTCCCATCCGCGCACCACGCCAGTTCGCAGTACCGGGACGTGGGGCGGGGAAGAATCCGGTGGTGTCGACTGCATGCCGGAACTCGGCGGCGAACGCGCCCGCCGAGGGCGGCCGGTCCGCGGGATTCTTGGCCAACCCGTGGCGCACCGCCTCCGACACCGCCGGCGGGAGGCCGCGGCGCAGGGACGACACGTCCGGCGGGGGTGTCGTGAGGTGGTGATGGATCATCATCATCGGTGTGCGGGCCGTGAACGGGACTGCGCCCGTGAGCAGTTCGAAGGCCGAGCAGGCCAACGAGTAGACATCGCTGCGCGCGTCGAGAGTCTCCGCCGAGAGCTGCTCGGGTGACGAGTAGGGGAACGAACCGAGCACCAGGTTGGCCGATGTCAGCGAGGTGCCCCCGTCGGTCTGGCGTGCGATCCCGAAGTCGGCCAACCGGATACGACGCTCCTCCGTGCCACCGGTGTCGGATTCGGTTGCGCTGATGAGGATGTTGGCGGGCTTCACGTCGCGGTGCAGCAGCCCGTGGCGATGGGCATGGTCGAGGGCGGCGCCGATCGAATCGCTCACCGCCGCGACGTCGTCGAGCGGAAGGCCTCCAGGGGACGCCTTGACGAGGGCCGCCGCATCGGTGCCGGCCACGTACTGCATCGAGATCCACAGCCGGCCGTCGACCTCGCCGCGGTCGTAGACGCTGACGATGCACGGATGGTCGAGTTGGGCGGCCAGGTCGGCCTCGCGGGTGAAGCGTGCCCGGAACGTCGGATCGTTGGACACGTGCTCGGCGAGCACCTTGATGACGTCGAGGCGGGGGAGTCTGGGGTGTTGCGCGAGATAGACCTCGCCCATGCCGCCGGCGCCGATCTTGCGCACGATCGTGTACCCGGCGAATTCGGTACCCGCTTCCAGGCTCATCTGCGGACCCCCTGAGGTCGGGCGATGGAACGATGAACGCCTCGGACGGCCTCAGCGTACGCCGGTCCGGCGCAGGTCACAGCCGCGTCTGTCGCCTGGCGGACAGCTACCGCTGTCGGGACCCGGCGGAAGCACCGGGTGACACCTGTCACACAGGTGGCCCGGATCGCCGCGAGAGTCCTACCCTTGCTCTGCAACGTCTGGTACCCGTGCCGAGGCCGCCGTGGAGAGAACTCCGTCCACGCGGAATCCGGCGAAGGCGGGACTGGAACGAACCATGGAGGACAGCGGTGACCTCACCGACCGGTGATCCCGGCGTGCCGTTCGCACGGCCGACCGGAGGCGACGATGCCCACGGCAGCACTGCCGCGGACGCGTTCGGTGACCGCCCGTACCCGGTCCGGTCCGATCCCTTTCCCGGCACCTCCAATCTGCCTGCCCCCGCCCGCCTCACGGTCGGCATCGTGTCCGCCGGACGCGTGGGGACCGCACTCGGCGAGGCCCTCGAGAAGGCCGGCCACGTCGTCGGCGCGGTCGTCGCCCGCTCGCCTCAATCGCGGGCCCGTGCCGCTCAACGTCTCCCGGACTCGGAGATCCTCGACCTCGACGCAGTCGTCGCCCGTTCGGAACTGCTGCTGGTCAGCGTGCCGGATGCCCAGCTGGGCGCGGTGGTCGACGAGATCGCGGCGTCGGGTGCGCTGCGTCCCGGCACGATCGTCGCCCACACGGCCGGCGCCCAGGGCGTGGACATCCTCGCGCCGGTCACCGCCCGCGGGGCCCTCGGACTGGCGCTGCATCCCGCGATGACGTTCGTCGGTTCCGCGGAGGACACCGCGCGGCTGACCAACTCCTGCTTCGCCATCACCGCCGCCGACCCGGTCGGCGAGGCCATCGCCTCGTCGCTCGTGCTGGAGATGGGCGGCGAACCGGTGCGGATCGCCGAAACCGATCGCACGCTCTACCACGCGGCACTCGCCCACGGCGCCAACCACCTGATCGCGTTGATCGCCGACGCCGTGACCGCGCTGAACGCCGCGATCGACCACTCCGGACGCGACGCCGCGACCGTCGACGGCAGTGGTGCGCGGCTCGCCGAACGGATCCTCACCCCGCTCGTGACTGCGTCGTTGAACAACGTGCTCGAACTCGGCCCGGCGGCGCTCACCGGTCCGGTGGCGCGCGGCGACGCCGAGGCCGTCCGACGACACCTCGCCGCACTCCGCGCCGTGCCCGGCGGGTCCGGCGATCACGGGATCGCCGAGGCATACCGGACCCTCGCCCGCCGCGCCGCCGAGCGCACCGACGCCCCGGCCGCGCTCCTCGACCTCCTGGAGGGGCGATGAGCACCGCCGAGCTCCAGACCACCGATCAGACACCACCGATCAAAGGAGATGCCGTGAGTGTCCCGTCCGACGAGACGCCGACCTACAATGCCGGTCAGATGACCGTGCACCGCGAACCGGCCACCCTGACCCGGGTGACCCGGGCGCTGCGCGCGGCGGGCAAGCGCGTGGTGCTGGTCCCGACGATGGGTGCCCTGCACGCCGGCCATCTGCAACTGGTGCGTGCGGCGAAGGCCAAGGGCAACACGGTGGTCGTCGTCTCGATCTTCGTCAACCCGCTGCAGTTCGGCGCCAACGAGGACCTCGACGCGTATCCGCGCACCCTCGACGCCGACCTCGCGCTGCTCGAGCCGCTCGGCGTCGAACTCGTCTTCGCACCCAACGCCGCGTCGATGTACCCCAATGGACAGCGGACGATGGTGCACCCCGGCGCAGCCGGCGGAATCCTCGACGGCATCTCGCGCCCGACGCATTTCGCCGGGATGCTGACGGTGGTCCTCAAACTGCTCAACATCGTCGGACCCAACGCCGCCTTCTTCGGCGAGAAGGATTATCAGCAGCTCGTGCTGATCAAGCAGATGGTCACCGACCTCGATCTCGACGTCGAGATCGTCGGCGTCCCGACCGTCCGCGAATCCGACGGGCTGGCGATGTCGTCGCGCAACCGCTACCTGACCCCCGAGCAGCGCGAGCTGGCCACGACGTTGTCGGCGGCGTTGGTCGCCGGTGCCCATTCCGCCGAGGGTGGACCGGATGCGATCGTCGCGGCGGCACAGGCCGTGCTCGACACCGTTCCCGAGATCGACGTCGAGTACCTCGCACTTCGCGGCCGCCAGCTGGAGGAGGCACCGGAGAAGGGCGCCGCCCGGCTGCTCGTCGCCGCACGCCTCGGAACGGCGCGTCTCATCGACAACGTCGGCGTGAACGTCGGCGGTCTCGCCGCACTCGAAGAAGAAATCGCCTGGAACAACGCCACCACCACGACAGAGGGACGATGACCATGCTGCGCACCATGATGACCTCGAAGATCCACCGCGCCACTGTGACCCAGGCGGATCTGCACTACGTCGGTTCGGTCACGATCGACCAGGATCTGCTCGATGCCGCGGGGCTGCTCGAGGGCGAACAGGTCACGATCGTCGACATCGACAACGGCGCCCGTCTGGTGACCTATGCGATCGCCGGTGAGCGGGGCAGCGGTGTCATCGGGATCAACGGCGCCGCAGCGCATCTCGTGCACCCCGGCGACCTCGTCATCATCATCGCCTACGGCATGCTGAACGAGGCCGAGTTGAAGGAGTACTCGCCGAACGTCGTCTTCGTCGACGACCACAACCGCATCCTCGAATCCGGCGACGACCCGGCACATGCTCCCGAGGGCTCGGGTCTGCTCGACCCGCGGCAGCTCGACGGCCCGGTCTTCGCCGACGCGACGGTCTGACGCCGGCGAACGACACGGAGCCCATAGATGCTGCTCACCGTCGACGTCGGCAACACCAACATCCACATCGGCGCGTATGCCGGGACGGGGGATCACGCACGGCTGGTGCGTGATTGGCGAATCCACACCGACCCGCACTACACCGCCGACGAACTCGCCTGGGTCTTCCGCGGCATGCTCGGCTCCGACATCGAGCAGGTCACCGGGGTCAGTGCCCTGTCGACGGTGCCGTCCTTGCTGCGCGAGCTGCGCGTCATGCTGCCCCGTTATTTCGGCGACGGACCGCACGTCCTGCTCGAACCCGGTGTGCGGACCGGTGTCCCGCTGTTGGTGGACAACCCCAAAGAGGTAGGCACCGACCGCGTCTCCAACTGTCTTGCCGCACACCACGAATACGGCGGACCCTGCATCGTCGTGGCATTCGGCACCGCGACCGTCGTCGACGCCGTGTCGGCGAAGGGTGAGTTCCTCGGCGGCGCCATCGCCCCCGGCGTGAACCTGGCGGTCGAGGCGCTCTCCGAGCACACCGTGACCGTGCGCAAGGTCGAGTTGATGCCGCCGCGCAGTGTGCTCGGCAAGAACACGGTCGAGGCCCTGCAGTCGGGCATCCTGTACGGGTTCGCCGGCCAGGTAGACGCCCTCGTCGACCGCGTCTGCGACACCGTGCCCGGCTTCGACGGCGACGACGTGACCGTGGTCGCCACCGGCTACCTCGCCCCGCTCATGTTCGACGAGTGCCGGTCCCTCACCGACCACCACCCGCACCTGACCCTCGAAGGACTACGCCTCGTCCACGAGCGATCGAAGGTGAATCCGCGGCGGGGCAAGTGAATCCCTGACCTTGCTGCTTGTTCGTGAAAAGCACACCCCTGCTGCCTGATCCGAAAGAGCGCGACGCACC